>NZ_NPJK01000055.1:0-22222 GCF_002251285.1 Prevotella sp. P5-64 | reverse complement strand
ATTATTATTAACCGAGCATAACGCCTTCGGCTAATCGCAACTCCTTCAGAGTAGCTATAATAGTTGTGCAGCTACCCAGGGTAGCGGACTACGCCCGCAACCCTGGGCTGGGAAAGCGCAACTCCTACAGAGTTGCTGCTGCTGACAAGCTCCACAACAAAAGGGACCAGCAGCGTACCCCACCCCAGTTCTCCCAAAGGGCTTACAACTACAACCCACATCGCCGACACCATGTCCACGGAGGACACGATGTCGGCGATGCCTATATATATTAATAAGGTGTAACCCTTACTTCACTACCTTATGGCCGTTGATGATGTAGACGCCGTGGGGGAGCGAGCTGGCGTCGGTGCCGAGATAGACACCCGAGAGGGTGTAGATGCCCACCTTGGCGGGACGCGAAGAGGGGGTGTAGACATTGTCGATACCCGACTCTACGCTGGTCTGGATTTCAACCTCATCGAGGAAGAGACGGCAGGACTTGAAGGTGAGCTGCGTCTTGCCCGATGCTCTCAGCGTGGTGCTGCAGTCGGTCCACTGGCCTTCGGTCAGGTTGAAAGTAGTGGTCGACAGCGTACCGTTGCTGGTAGAGAGGGTGAGCGTATTGCTGTTGTTCTTGTCGAAGGGAGCAGCCTTGAACTTGATGGTGACAGGCGTGTTGGCGTCGACATTGAATGAAGGACTCGTCAGATTATAGGTGCCTGACGCCTTGCCATTGCGACCTACGACGGCACACTGATAAGCGCCCTTGAGGGTCATACCAGCATCCCATCCTGTAACATCGGGTTCGAAAGTACCATTGGCAAAGTTTCTTGCCATCAAAGTGCTGGCGGGCTTATAGAAGCCATTGTCGTCGTTGGCACCGGTACCGAGACAGCGGTCGAAGGTCTCCTTGAGCAGATAGCCTTCCTGAGAAGCGCCGTTGTTGAGGTTGGCAAAGTTGAACGAAGCCAGACCGCCCGAGCAAGACATCTTGCTGATGAGGATGTTCATAAGCATCCTGCCGTTGTTGTCGTTATACACCACACAGGCCGGACTGGTGTTATTGCCCAGACTGTTGTGTCCGCCATAGGGCCATGCGTCGCCCGCCTCTGTTTCACCGCTCTTGACATTGTCAGCAGGGATGATGGTGATGCGCTCGTGGTCGTTGCCTCTATCAGGAGTATTGGGGCAGTTCCACTGCCAGAGAGTAGGATTATAGTCGATATGATTGATCATAATGCCCGAAGCCGCGATATACTTGTCCCAACCTTCCTGCTGACGGTTCTCGATGAGATAGTACTCATTGCTGCTGCCGGGGTTGGTCACTTTGTAGACTTCGCCACCCTTGGCAGTGGTCTTCAGGTCCTTGACGCTGCAGGTAAGAGTTTCAGAGAGGTCAACGGGCTTGATCCATCCGCCGACCATCTTCTCGTAAGCGGTGTAGCCGGCAGGACAATACTCGTTGCCATTGTAGCTGCCCGAGCACATGAGGTCCCAGGTGCCCATGCCATACCAGGTGTTGCTGGTACCAGAGTTGCCGCGGGTGTCATACATGTCGGGATAACCCAAGCAGTGGGAGAACTCGTGGCAGATGGTGCCGATGCCCATATAGCTGCTGGCACTGCGCAACTCGTTGGAGCAGGCGTAGACGCTGACATACTTGTTGCCATACTTCACGGGCGAAGCGAGCTGCCACTTGTGGGGCCATACGGTATTTTTACCGCCACCAGTAGCCTCGCCACGGCCGGCATAGATGACATAGACTTCCTCGACAAAGCCGTCGCCGTCCCAGTCATAGGGCGAGAAGTCGAGGCCATCGGCATAAGCCTTGTTGCAGGCATCAAGTATCATACCACGGGCGTTCTGGTCGTTGCCGTTGACATTGCCACCATAAGAAACCTGCGAGCCGAGGGTATAGGGACCTACCACATCGAAGGTGATGTTGAACACGCCACCGCTCTGGGCGCTGAAGTAGTCTGCCACGCTGCCTACAAACTTACCTTCTTTGAGACCTTTCTCATTGGCCACGCGGTTGTAGTAAGCCTGGGGGTCGTCCATCGTGAAAGCGACGTCAGAGAACTGGGCGAGGATAATGAGGCAACGCTTCTCGCCGGTGAAGTTGACACGCTGTGCCACCTTCTCTCTCCACGACTTGCGCTGCTTGCCCTGACTGCGGGCAGGCTCCATCTGGCTGCGCATGTTGGTGGCGTTGAGCTGCAGCTGCTGCATGTCTGCCACACGCAGCACATCGTTGCTCTCAAGGGTGTAACAGGCGCCGTTCTCGGCTTTCCAGTAACGCATAAACTCGTCGCCACACAGCTGTACGCGAACAGTCTTGCCATCGGCAGTTTTGAAGATGCGCCACACGCTTGGGTCGGCGGGGACGGCATGGACTGCTACTGTAGCTACCAACAGCAACAGTGCAGTAAGGAATCTTTTCATCATGATTTGAATTATTTTATTTGACATTTTTGTCGATAACGTGTTCATTAGCAAACTCGTATGCAAAAATAATTATTTTTTCCAACCTAACGGCTATCATCGGGCAACAAAATGAGGTCAGGGTATAAAAAAAGATTGCCGGCGCTGTGCCGGCAATCTTTTTTATTGTCATTTCCGCATGAGTCATCACGCAGATTTCAGCTAATCGATTAGCGTACCATGGTAATGCTCTTGGCCGAGAACCATACATAACCCGTGAATGAACCGTCGGAACCGAAGATACCACCACACAAGACCTTGTCGGCATCGAAGGTGACAGTCTTGAAGTCTGCACTCCAGGTACCACCGATAGGCTCGGTAGTAAGATTTCTACCGTCTTGAGAGAAGAGACATACGTAGTTAGGAGCATTGCCAAGACCGAAGTCTACACCGTCGGCAAACTTGTAAGAACCCAGTTCGTCGAATGCCAGTGAGCCCTGTTTGGTAGCCTTGTCGTAGTCATACTTGAGCACGGCCATTGTCCAGTCATAGCCCATCATGCCAGAGACATAGAGATAGTGGTTGTAGTCCTCGCTTTCCTCATCGCCGCCGGTCACGGTTACCGACCACTCCTTGGCAGCACCATTGGCGTCGACGCACTTCATCTTCCATACACCCTGGAGTTTCTCATAGAACTCAGAGTCGTTGTCACGAAGTACAACATTGGTAGAAGAGTTGGCGCCTACCTTGGCGCCATCGGCAGAAACGATATATACTTCGAAGGTACGGTTTTCATTGATTTCATCGTCATCGACGGTCTTGACTTCTACCTTGCCGGCACCGTCAGAGATGACGATGGTAGTATCGGTGACCATATAGTTGACGTCCTTCTTGGCAGGGTTGCTGCCCGACTCTCTCATTGACACATGTACACGCACGGGAGCTGTAGTCTCACCTTTGACAACGATAGGCACATTGAAAAGACCTGCACCTTCCTTGACCTTGACTTCTGTCTTGCCCATCTCGACGGTTACGTCGGCATTGGTGTTCCAGCTGGCATCATCGTCCGAGCAGGCCGCAAAGAAAGCGGTCACTGCAAGGAGCATAAACAATTTGATATATTTCATACTGTGATGTATTCTTTAATAGTTATACTGATTAATCGGCGTATCCGGGGTTCTGCTGAGTCTTCAGCTTGGGGTTGCTGTCGAGCTCGCTCTGAGGAATAGGCCATGTGTAACGATAGTCACCAGCCTTATAGGTAACGCTTGCGCTCTTCACGGTAATGATACCGTTGATACCCATAGCGGCAGGATAGTCGGCAGTACGGCTGAAGCCGAGACCCAGACGACGCAGGTCGCTCAGACGGAAGCCCTCGCCTACAAACTCAAGCTGACGCTGACGCAGAGCCGAGGTGAGCAGCTGCTCAGAGGTGAACGAAGCGGCCTGATAGTCCTCGATACGGTTCTTGAGGAAGGTGTTCAGATAGCTTGAGCCATCCACATTGGTGCGGGCAGCAGCCTCGGCAGCGATGAGGTACATCTCAGAGAGACGGAAAGGCTTGCACATGTTGACCAGGTTGTTAGCGCTACCGGTACGCAGTGAGCTGTTGCCGGGGAACTTGACAAACTGGTACAGAGCATAGGTGCTACCCTCGACCTTTACACCCTCGTTGACCTCGAAGAATGTGTCGAAGCGCACGTCGCCTTCAACAGCGAAGGTATTCAGAGTGGCGTAGGTGGGGATATAGTCGCAAGTCTGGTTGTCGGAAGAGATGTAAGCACCACCTACCGAACCGCCAAGCTCAGTATTTGACATGAAGGGGCGGAAGATCACCTCGGTACCGGCGTCATTGGTCCAGAGCTTCTTGTAATCGGCAATGGTGGTAAGAGTATAGGCACCGTTGGTGATTACGTCCTTGGCCTTGGCAAGAGCTGTGGGATAGTCGCCCTTGACGAGAGCCACACGAGCCATCATAGCCTCTACGGCAAACGAAGATACGTAAGCGGCGTTGGGCTTGAGCAGGTCGGCTACATCACTGGCACCGCTGGCCTCGTAGGCCTTGATGCCGTCGTAGGCATTGGCAAGGTCGGTCTCGATGAGACTGAAGGTCTCTGCCAATGTGCTGCGGTCGGGATAGTAGGACGCATTGGATGTAGGATAGTAGACCGTCTGTAGGGGCAGACCAGAATGCTCTGCCTCGGGATTGGTCTGTGTGTAAGACTGGCAGAAGTGGTCGGCCAGGAAGAAGTAAGCATAGGCACGGGTAAACGAAGCCTCTGCGCGATAGCGTTTGATGGCAAGCACCTGGGCATCGGTAAGCCCCTCCTGACCCAGCAGCTTGTCGGCCTCTTCCATCAGCTTGTTACAGTTCTTGATGACGCTGTAGCAGCTACCCCACATGCTCTCGATTTCGCCGGTAGAAGCGAGGATGTTACCGCTGTTGAGCTCACCGTTACGGTTACCGTTGCTCAACAAGCCCACAAACTCGTCGGCTACCAGGTCGGGCTGGTAGAGCCAACCGCCGGAAGTAAGACCGCGAAGATTGCTGTAGAGGATGTTACGGAACTGATAGAGGTCCTTCTCGTTGCGAATTGCGGACTGGTCGTCGAGAGCTCCGAAGGGCTTCTGGTCCATGCTACATGAAGTAACGAACAATGTCGCAAGCAACATCAGTGAAAAATATATTTTTTTCATATTCTTTTCCATTTATCGTGTTATATTGTTAGAATGTAACTTCGGCACCGAGCACGAACTGGCGGGTGTTAGGATAGTTGAACTTAACCAGGTTGATATCGGGCTCTGGGTCATAACCAGAGAACGAAGTAATGGTGAAGAGGTTACGAGCGATACCAAATACCTTGAAGCCCTTGACATAGCGCAGAGGAGCAAGCCACTTCTTGGGCAGGTCGTACTGGAGGCTCAGGGTCTTCATACGCAGGAATGAAGCGTTGTCGAGCAGATTGTCGTCGAGCATGGTCACGTTGTATCCAGCAGCAGGGATATCGGTAATCTGACCGGGCTTGGTCCAGATGTTCAGCATCTTGGTCTGCTGGTTCCATGAAGTAGCGTTGGCGGGGTTGGCTGTGAAGACTTCCTCGTTCATCAGCAGGTACTTGCCGCTCTGCCAAGCGAAGTCAGCGATGATGGCAAAGCCCTTCCAGGTGAAGTTGGTACCGAAACCACCAATCCAGGGGGCATAACGGTTCTTGCCAGTCCATACAGTACAGTTCTCCTCGCTGAAGGTCTTGGTGATGTTGCCATCCTTGTCGTACCACATGGGGGCACCGTCGCGTGGGTCAACGCCTGCACGGCGGGGCAGATAGAACTCACCATAGCTGCGGCCTACCTCATAGCGTACACCGGTATTGGCGATGGTATAGTTGTCACGACCGGCAAAGAGCTCGGTGATTTCGTTCTTGTTGTAACCTACGTTGGCCTTGAAGGTCCAGCGCATGTCGCGAGTCTTGATGATGTCTACATCGACGTCGGCTTCAAATCCCTTGTTGACCATCGAACCTACGTTACCCACACCAGCAGAGAAACCAGTGGTGAAAGAGTAAGGAACGTCCATAATCATATCGGTACTCTTGTTCTTGTAGAGGTTGATGTTGACACCCAGACGGTCGAAGACGCGGGCATTGATACCGAAGTTGAGCTTGTCCACCTTCTCCCAAGTCAGCATATAGTTGGCAGCCTGTGCGATACCCAGAGTGGTCTGGCCGTTGTAGAGCGAACCCTGGCCATAGAGACCGAAGTACTCGTAGGCACCAGGACCTGCGTCACTACCGGTAGTACCATAGTTGAGACTCAGTGAGGCATCGTTGAGCCAACTTACGTCCTTGAGGAAGCTCTCCTTCTTGGCATCCCACTTCACACCGAGTGACCAGAAGGTACCCCAGCGGTGGTCGGGAGCAAACTTAGAGCTACCGTCGCGACGGATAGAGCTGTAGAAATAATACTTCTCCTTGAAGTTGTACTCCAGAGTGGCGAAGAGTGAGTTGGCAACAACCTTGGTCTGAGCGTCCTCGAGGTCAGAGAGGGCAACGTTAGTACCGCTGGTGATGTTCATCAGACGGGCATCGGCATGACCTGTTGCGAAGGCACCAAACTGCCAGTCCTTGGTGATGCGGGTTTCCTCACCGACCAGCACGTCGATGTTGTGGTCGCCAAAGCCCTTGCGGTATTCAGCAGTGTGGATGAGGTTGTACTGATAAGAAGAGGTATAACGGTTCTGTACGGCACCGGTATTCATCGAGCCTACAGCGCCATCACCTACAATGTCGCCCATAGGAGTCCGGAAAGTCTCCCAAGGCAGGTTGCGGTTGTCGAGGGTCTGGTTGACCAGCTCGAGCGACTGCTGGGCGGTCAGGGTAAGACCGTCGATAGGAGTAAGCACCTCATTGAGTGAAGTGTTGAGGGTGATACGCTTGCGGAAAGAGCGACGGTATCTGCTGTCCTGCTCCATGGTCTTCATACCAGAGTAGTGCAGATAGTCGGCCTTGGCGCCCTTGATGAGCTTGCCGCTGTCGTCGAAGCTATAATAATAAGGTACGTCGAAGGGCAGAGCCTTACGGGCAAATACCAGAGGGTTGTTAGTATAAATGCTGCTGGCACTCTGCATGGCGCTCCATACGGCGTTCTGCTCGAAGTCCTGTACACCGATGTTGGCGCTGTAGCCCACCTTGAAGAACTTGTTCAGACGAGCGTTGATACGGGCATTGAGGACAGAGCGCTGCATAGCAGACTTCTCTACCAGACCCTGCTGCTTGTGGTGGTTGTAAGACATATAGTAGTTGACTGTCTGGCTACCGCCCTGCATGGTGGCATTGATATCATAAGTAGGAGCCGAACTGCTCAGCACCTCGTCATACCAGTTGGTATTGAGGCCGTAGTTCTTGACCAGATTGCGGATTTCGTCGCTTACGGGCTGACCGATAATATCGCGGAACTGTACGTACTGCTCAGAGTTCATCATCTCTGCACCGTCGGAAGTAGGAGAAGAAACACCCCACTGGGCCTTGACACTAACCTGGGCGCTCTCGTTGTAACGGCCCTGCTTAGAGGTGATAAGGATTACACCGTTGGCAGCACGCGCACCGTAAATAGAAGTAGAGGCAGCATCCTTGAGCACGGTGATATTGGCAATGTCCTCAGGGTTGAGGGTGCTGAAGAATGTAGAGCTGATAGGGGCACCATCCAGAATGAAGAGGGGCTGGTTGCTGGTCTGCAGGAAGTTGACACCACGCAGACGGATTGTAGCTGTGGTCGAAGGGTCACCGGCTGAGCTGAGCACAGACAGACCAGAAACCTGACCGGCAAGAGCGTCGGTGAAGTTAGGGGTAACAATCTTGCCGAGCTTTTCAGAGCCTACAGTACCGATGGCACCTACAACGGCACCCACCTTCTTGGCCTGGCCGTAACCGGTAACCACTACTTGCTCCAATACATGACTGTCGGGGTCGAGCACGACCATCATGTTGGCAGAGGCTTTAAGACGCTTGGTAACCATACCGATGGATGAAAACTCGAGTTCAGCGTTCTTGCTGTTTACCACGAGCGAGAATTTTCCATCAATGTCTGTGGCGACACCAGTCTTGGTGCCTACGACTTTAACAGACGCACCAATTACAGGCTCGTTGTCTTCGCTGCTGACTACGGTACCTGTAACTTTTGTTTGTGCCAGCGCCATTCCTATGCTCAGGAAGAGGCAGGCAAAAAACATCGATAGTCTTTTTTCCATAAAATCTCTCTCTTTTAAATTAAAAACTATATTAACTATTATTATTATTTCATCCTCAATGACAAGTTTTCGGGGTCTTACCACCGTCTCCGGCAGCATTATGCTGACATTTTGGAAACCAAAAGCGCAAAAAACAATCCTTTAAGCACAACCTTAGAGCCGTTTTTAAGTCGTTTTGCAACTATATGTACGTGCAAAATTAATAGTATTAATGATAAATAGCAAAAATTATACAAAATATTATTACGGGGTTAACGTTTATTAACTATTAAAGGAGCTTTCAGATGATTTATATCAAGGATTGCGACTGTAGAAGATAACAAATTATAATTAGAAAGCCACAATATTTAACGGATTGTTATCGATAGGGGTATATTTAATCATTATTTATTCATCCGAGGTAATGTTAAAAACCTCAAACTGCCAAATCAGCGTTTTCGAGTTGGCTTATAGCATAGTAGGAGGGCTACCCCGCGTCCGTTTCCCACCACGTCCACCCCTTTTCCTCCCGCATTTGCAAGCAGCGGGATGATTGTTGTGATGGCGGAGGTTGGCGACACCCACACCGAGACCTATGCAAAAAGTCCCGAGCACAGCCTAATGACGCCCGAGCACATCGAAAACCCGATTTCGTGGTGTGAAATGGTGATTGCAAGCCAGGATATCCATTATGCAAGCCACGAAATGACGATTTCACACCATGAGCGTCGTTTTACGATGTACATTGACGGGATGGGGCAAGACAATAAAAGATACAAAAAGCCGATGGCGTCTTCTGAAGGCTCCGCCTTAGTGGCGCTGACGGCATCGGCAGGAGGAGAGGCCCCTCCCTTAACCTTCCCCAAGGGGCGGGAGTTCATACTTGGTGTGTTTAAGGCGCTTAGATAAAACTCCTTCCCCTTGGGAGATACGGGGATGGCCCCCAGCGGCGACTCCTACATCCATGCACACGAACATTATACCCTCCATGACGAAACCGTCGTAAGCAGCGGCAACTCCTACATCCATGCACACGAACATTATACCCCTTATGGCGAAACCCACGGAAGCAGCGGCAACTCTGAAGGAGTTGCGATTCCCCAGCCCAGGGTTGCGGGCGAAGCACGCTACCCTGGGTATGCACCCCCACTAATCTTGCTACTCTGTAAGAGTTGCGATTAGCCGTAGGCGTTACACGCAGCAGGACAAAGGAAGGCTAAGGGTAGGTGGGTATTACAAGATGGAGTATAACGTCTTCGGCTAAACGCAACTCCTACAGAGTTGCTTCATCTTATTATTCATGTACCCAGGGTAGAGGCGCTGCGCACCTCAACCCTGGGCTATGAAATCGCAACTCCTACAGAGTTGCCAAGGGTGCGCACCGTCCACAATGGGCTACCTATATCATTGTCATCCCCTTGCAGCATCAACGAATGGAGGACGACAACCACAGCGTTACCCCCAACCGCCCCACTCCACCTTATTATATATATAGGGCGCACCTCTCTGCCCACATCGGGGCACTAAAAAACCCCAGACCGAATTAGGGCTGTACCCACCACAAGCAGCTGTTTTTTTACCGGCGACAGCCGGACTTTTTTTACGGCCGCAGGCCGCTTTTTGAACCGTGGGGAATGCTGTCGTCATGCGGCGCATGACGGTGGGGATGGTGACGATGGCAAGGAGGAAAACTCGTTTTCCGACGGACATTGGCTCCAGACCCACCAAGGCGAAGCCGACAGCATCCATCACGGTTTTTTGTGTTTACCTCATCCCCTTGCAGCATAAACGAGTGGAGGACGACAACCACAGCGTTACCCCCAACTGCCCCACTCCACCTTATTTTATATACAGGGCGCACTTCTCTGCCCACCCCAGGGCACGAAAAAGCCCCAGACCGGGTTGGGGCTGTACCCACCACAAGCAGCTGTTTTTTTACCGGCGTGAGCCGGACTTTTTTTACGGCCGCAGGCCGCTTTTTGAACCGTGGGGGATGCTGTCGTCATGCGGCGCATGACGGTGGGGATGGTGACGATGGGCCCCAGCGGAAATTCCTACATCCATGCACACGAACATTATACCCTCCATGACAAAACACACGTAAGCAGCGGCAACTCTGTAGGAGTTGCGATTCCCCAGCCCAGGGTTGCGGGCGAAGCACGCTACCCTGGGTAAACACCCCCGCTAACCTGGCTACTCTGTAAGAGGTGCGATTAGCCGTAGGCGTTATTCTCAATCTTATGGTTTCCGCCTACCCAGTTCTTGCAATTATCCTGCTGCGGGTAACGCCTTCGGCTAAACGCAACTCCTACAGAGTTGCTATCCTTTTTCGCATCAATACCCAGGGTAGAGGCGCTGCGCACCTCAACCCTGGGCTATGAAATCGCAACTCCTACAGAGTTGCCAAGGGTGCGCACCATCAACAATGGACCACTTATATCATTGTCATCCCCTTGCAGCATCAACGAGTGGAGGACGACAACCACGGCGATACCCCCAACCGCCCCACTCCACCTTATTATATATATAGAGCGCACCTTTCTGCCCACCCTGGGGCACGAAAAAGCCCCAGACCGGGTGGGGCTGGGGCTCTTGATGAAATATGAGAGACTTAATTCAACAGTCTGAACTTCTGGGCTACATTCCACTTCACGACGAGGGGCTTTGCCTCCTTGCCGTTGACCACGGGGATGACGTGGATGCGGCGGGTGGCGTGGGGGCGACGGAAATAGAGATAGCTCACGCGTATCGACTTACGCTCGTGGGGCTTGAGACGCACCATGGAAGGCATCTTGAGCACCGTATTGTTGGGCACACGCTTGAACTGGATGGTCATCGGCTTGTCGGTGTCGTTGGCGAGCTTCAGCTCGAAGGTGTGGATCTGCCCCACGGTCAACTCGGGAAACGGCAACATCTGCTGGTTCATGAAGAGGCCGTGTCCGTAGTCGAAGGGATGGTCTTCACGCACGGGGTGGACCATAGGCACGATGTTGGCCTTGACCCAGAGACGCACGTAAGCCGAACCGTCGTTGACGAGCACCACCACCTGCTTGACAAAGTTGCCCTGCTTGTGGTCGGGGTCGAGCGACACGGTGACCCGGGCTGTCTCGCCCGGACGCACGGCACGCTTGGTATAGTCGGCGACCATGCAGCCACACCACGTGTTGACTGCCGAAATGGCCACGGGACTCTTGCCGTTGTTGCGCAGACGGAAGACATGGACCACCTTACCGTCTTTCTCGTAGATGGTACCGAAGTCGTGGGTGCGCTCTACGGGCTTGAACGTCTCAAGAAACTGTGGTTCGCCCTGTGCCTGTGCCGTGAGTGCCGTGAAGAGTGAAAGTATGAGGAATAGCAATGATTTCATCATGTCATTATCCTTAGATTGTTAGGAAAGTATAGGGTGCCCACGCCCCAATCATGAGGAGGGGCACCCCTGTCAACGCTATCGATTGAACTGAATCAATCTTCTATGCATGTTCAGTCTACGAAGGTGAGTCCCCAAGTTGTGGAGACATAGCTTGCGCCCCATCCATAGTTGCCGTAGCTCCAACCCCAGTGGCTGGGATCGAGCGTCTGCTCTACCTTGACATAACGGGCATTGACAGCACCATAGAGTACATACCACTGGCTGCTCCAGCTCTCACGATAGGTGCCCTTGCCATTGACATCGCCCAGGTCTACCCAGTTGGCATTGTCCTCGCTCAGATAGAAGCGGAACGACTTGCCGGGAGAACAAGAGAGCTTGAAGGCACCCACCTTGTGTACGGCTCCGAAGTCTACGACAAACGAGGCATTGTCGATATTGAACTGAGAGAACTTCCATGTCGACAGTTTGAGTTCATCCTTATTGTAGTTGACGGCAGAGATACACTTCCAGGCGCTGATGTCGCTCACGGCTGTACCCAGCAGTGCTGTAGGATTGTCCTGGATGAGGCTCTCCTCGGTGGTCACCACGAGATAAGCCACCTGGCTGTCGAGGGTCACCTTGGTGCCGTTGGCATACTCAGCTACGAGTCGCAGCGGAGCCACATAGCCTGCCTCGGTCAGCGTCTGACCCAGCTCGGTGGGCAGCTCCACATGGAGTTGGGCGCCTTGACTTCCAGCAGCCACCGTGGCAGCTGTCACCTCGAGGGCACCAGCCACATTGGCGGGCAGTGACTTGTAGTTCTTGCCGTTCTCGGTGTTGTAGGCATCCACGAGGCTGTTGTCTACGGTAGCCGACACCTTCACATCACTGTCGAGCGCGAAGTGCAGGCTCACGTTATAGTCGGCCTTGACCTCGCCAAAGACTCCCACGGGAGTGCGCACGATGCTGCTCTTGGCTGAGTTTGAGCCTGCGAGATAGACCATATCGTTGGTGGTATGGATGGCTACATAGTAGACGCCCATCTCCTCGCTTGCCACCACGGGACGGTCGGTATCGAGGGACCCCTCCTTGACGGCGGTGAGTCTGAGGGGCACCACATACTCGGGCTCGGTCAGACGGGCACAAGCCTCGGCGGGGATGGTCACCTTGAGAGGTTCGGAGGCCACGTTGGCTCCGGCGCTGATGCCCGTCTTCTCCAGCTGGATGGCAGCGAGCACATCGGCAGGCACGGTGGTGGCCACGCCGTTATATTCCTTGTTATATTCAGATACCATTGTGGTGTCGGGGGCGGCACTAATGGTGATGCTGTCTGCCGAAGCATACTGCAGACGCGCCTTGACGTTGGCGGTGATGTCGCCGAAAGAGCCTACCGGTGTGTGGTAGACGGTACACTCGGTCACTTTGGCTACCGACTGGTCTACGTAGATGAGGTTGTTGTTGGAACCGTCTACATCGTAGGCCTCGTCGTCGCTACAGCCGCTGAGAGTGGCTGTTCCAAGGAACAGCACTCCACAGGCGATATATAATTTGTTCAGTTTCATTGATTGTAAGTTTTATCGGTTAGACGACACTGTATTAGTAGGGGCACTTATGATTGGGCACCCATGATGGTGAGCCACTCTTGGCCACGGCGTTGTATCCATGACCGGTCTGGTCGAGGATCGAACCGTCTTCCTGCTGGTCTGTACCGCAGAAGCGCCAGTATGCGATGAGTCCCGGTGTGTGGGGGTCTACATAGCAGATGTTGTTGAGCAGGTCGGCAGGAGTGCGGGCAACGTTCCATACGCGGAATTCACTTACGCGGCCGTTGAGATAGCGGCCTCCGGCAGAGTAGCCGATGGCGAAGGGACCGTTGTTGTCACCGTATGAGGTTCCGTAATCATAGCTCCACACGAGCGAGATGTCGCCAGTAGCCTTGACAGGGTCACCCATAGGTTCGCCGTCGAGATACATGGTAATCTGAGAGCCGTCATAGACACAGGCAAAGTGGCACCATTTCTTGGTGGGGAAGTGGGTGGGGAATGTGGTGGGGTGAGCCGTTCCCTTGTCGGGCTTGTCCCAAGAGGGCGCACCGGTCTTGCCACCGGCGAGCTGCAGCTGGTCGGGGTCGCACGATACGTCGCCGAAGCGCAGCAGGAAGTTCTCCTCGCATCCCATCAGTGAAGAGATGTAGGGATTGGTGTGGCAGAAGTCGTTGACATATACTTTGCACTCCATAGTGAGCTGGGAGAGATGACCCAGGGCCTCGTTGTTGCGGAAGCCGGGAACCAGGAATGGCCTGCCGTTGATGTCGGCCACGTCGGTAGTGATGATGGGCACGAAGACGATGTATGCCACCGAGCCAGCCTCGAGCAGATTGCCATCGCTCTTGACGCGCACGGGCAGACAATAGTTCTTGCCTTCCTCAAACTGTGATGGATCGCCTATCATCAACTTGGCCTGAGATGACACAAAGTTACCCGGGGTGATGGTAACGTTGGCATCCTCGATGCTGTAAGCCGATGTGGGAGGCACGATGTAGCTCGAGTTGTTGGCCTTGTTGTAGGCGTCGAGCAGCTCGGGGGCAGCCTCAAAGGTGGCCGTGACGGGGGCGCTCACCTTGCCGGTGCAGGTGACAGAGAGGTCTACCTGGTCGGCGCCCTCAAAGCCCTTGCGTATGGTATTCTTCTGCATGGTGCCCGTGATGTAAACCACATCGCGGTAGTCGCCATTGCTCTCCTGACAGGCGGCGAAGACCAGGGCTACCATAGCCATCATAAATAATCTTATCTTATTCATAATCGTTGTTCTAAATCTTTATACTGTTACTAATCACGGTTTTAGTGGATAGCAGGGTTCTGGATTTGGATGCCGTGGCGCATATTGGCGTAGTTGCTGCATCCATAGCCAGTGTTGATATAGTCGCGGTGCATGAAGAAGGCACCAAAACCACCCTTGCGGCCAGTGCTGGGCTGATAGCGGGCATAATTGAGCAGCTGTCCGCACTCAGCAGCCTTCCAGTTGTCACCCACGTTCTCGGTATAGACCACCTTCTCGGTAGGACAGCCACTGAAGGGCACGCGACCGGGGCTTCCGCCATAGGTCTGGTTGACATACCAGTTGGTAAACTTATTGGTATTGCCGCTGGGGGCACTTCCGTAGTAGTCAATGCAGAGTAGCATGTTGGGGTTGCCCTTGATGGTAAATCCGTCGGGATAGGTAAAGGTGCTGTCGGGCGATGCCATGGGGCCGACGAACTGGCCTACATACTCCACGAAGTAGTCGAGGTTGCCACCGGAGAGCGGGTCGCCCTCAGGCTCATAGTCCATGTCGATACCGTCGAGTCCATTCTCAAAGATGGGACGCAGCAGGTCCTGGGCGTAGGCACGCATGGCTGCCTGGGGGTCGTTCTGCTTTACCCAGATAGAGTCGTAGAACTCTGGACGGGTGCGGATGCGGATGATGGTAGGTACCACGAGCCGGGTACCCTTGACTTCCTGCACATACTTCATCTCACGATATACCTCGGGCAGATAGTGAGTATCTACGTGGGTAGAGTCGTCAGAGGGGATGCCACCCCAGAGTGAGCAGATATCGAGCGAGTCGGGCAGACCGAGGAAGCGGGTAGCCAGCGAGGTGCTCTGGGTGTAGTCGGCGAACCATCCCCAAGCGATGGAATGGTCACTCTTCTTGTAGTCGCGCAAGTTCTTGTAATACTGCGGGCCGTAGGTGGTGGGGGCAACCACCGTGGCGTTCTCTACATCGGTATCGCATGAAGCAAACATGCAGGCGATGAGCAGCAGCGGCATAATATATTTCATTATTTTCATAGATGCTGTCATTTAGGTGATTAATGTTTAGGGTTCTTGTCCCACCAGAGTTTGGTACCGCCATTGTCGGGACCACCGAGCAGACCTACGGCAGCCTGTACATTAGCATTGTTGTTGGAATACTCAGAAGCGGGGAAGCGCAGACGACGAATCTGCAGATTGGTATTTACTGCGCCGTTGCTGGCGTTATGGTCTACGGTGAAAAGCTTGGGATAACCCGTACGGCGATACTCACTCCAAGCCTCCTGACCATCGGGGAAGATGGCGAGATACTTCTGGGTGATGATGCGCTCGAGCTTCTGCTCGGTCTGGGCGTTGTTGTCCCACTTGGGGGTGATGGTGCTCAGCGCCGAGGCGTCGCGACCGTTGCCGCTGTTGTCGGTGAAGGTGGCGGGCACGTTGTTGCTCTCCAGATAGGCATCGGCACCGCTCACGCCACGCTCCTGGAACGAAGCGCGTACACCAGCCTTATAGAGTTCTTCGACCGAGCTTGCGCCCATATCCCATCTGAGCTTGGCCTCAGCTCTGAGGAAGAAGCTCTCGGCTGCCGACATCCACTGTATGGCTGCATTTGACTCCACATTCGCTACCGATGTCTTGGCTGTATAGTCGCTCTGGTTGCGTATCTGCAGACCGGGATAGACGCCGTGGATGCCACCACCGTTGGCGGCTTCGGCGAAGTAGACCTTGGCACGAGGGTCGGCGTAGCCGTTGAGATAGCTGTCGATAGAGGCACCCATGCGCATATCGCCGAAGCTCTGGGTAACCTCCCAGATGGGGTTCAGGTAAGAGTACTTGGCATTGTTGGCATGAAGTGCCGTCTTCTCAAGGAAGCCCAGGCTGTTATCGATAGACTTCTGAGCCTCCTGCTTGGCGAGGGCCTCGTTGGCATAAGCCACGCGGAGAGCCAGACGCAGACGCAGGGTATTGGCAAACTTGACCCAGCTCTCTACATCGCCGCCGAAGACAAAGTCAAAGTTGGCGAGGAGCTTGGCAGAAGCCGATGCCTCATGATAGGAAGTGAGCACGTCGATGGCGTCGTCGAGCTCGGCAAAGAAGGCTTTGTACACATCCTCCTGGCTGTCGTAAGCCACATTGATGCCGGTACCGAAGCGGGTGTAGGGCAGCGGGCCATACATGTCTGCCAGACGGCTCATGCCGAATACCTTGACCACATTGCCCAGAGCTGTCACGGCAGCCGTACCGTTCTTGTCAGAGTTGGTCTTCAGCGAGAGCCAGGGCTGCATCAGATTGGTATAGGTGTCGTTGAAGGGCAGGTTTACCCACTTGTCGGGCATCAGATAATGGGCATTGTGCAGCGAGCCCACATCGTAAGAAGCCTTGATATTGGAGAAATAGCCAGAGAAGAGGCCGCCGGTGAGCATATCCTCTACCTGGTAATCGGCGCCCTTGTCCAGACCTACGATGAATACGTTGTGCTGCATCTGGGAGAAGAAGGCACCGGTATTCATATTGTCGTGGGTCATATCTTCTTCAGTAGCCGAGTTATGGTCAGTGTTCCACTTGTCAAACTCAGACGTACATGAAGAGAGCACTACGGCAGATGCCATGACGGCGAGACTGCCTGTGATGAATTTATTGAGTTTCATAATCGTTATAGGGTCTTTAGAAGTCAACTTTTACAGAGAAACCAAGATTGCGCAGGCTCGGCATCATGAAGTTGTCGATACCGGTGAAGTAGGTACCCGTACTGGCGGTGAGTTCGGGGTCGAACGGAGCCTTGCAGTAGAACATGAGCAGGTTGCGGCCGGTGAAGGCGAGGCGCAGGTTCTCTATCCAGGGCACCCACTTGCTGATGGGCAGACTGTAGCCCACAGAGAGTTCAGACAGACGCACGTTGGTAGCGCTGTAGATGTAGTATGCACCCACGCTGGGACCTATCTTGCTGTAGTAGTCCTGGGCAGGGATGCGGTAGCCGTTGACGAGTGCGCCACCCAGGTCGCGGGCCTCGGCTGTAGTCTTGCTGGCACCGAAGTAGTCCATGTAGCCCTGGGTAATGGATGATACCCGACCACCCACACGGGCACTGATGAGGAAGCCCAGGTCTATGCCCTTCCAGGAGAAGCTGTTGCGCCAGCCCATGTTGTACTTGGGATTGACGTTGCCGGCATATACATACTTGCCTTCATCCACACCGGCGATGTTGCGCGAGGTGTAGTCGACGATGAGGTAGCCGTGCTCGTCCATCTTGGGGATGGTGACATAGAGGTCGCCCATAGAGCCGCCCTCGGTGAGGCGCACCTTGACAGAACCCAGATTGAGCATGTCCATGCCGTCGAGCGACACGTTTACCTTGTTGCCGTTGGCAAGGGTGAGCTCGGTAGGAGCGAGGAGTTGCTTGATTTTGTTCTTGTTGAGGGTGTAGGTGAAGGTGCTTGACCACTTCACGGGACCCAGAGGTTGGTTCAGCGTGAGCGAAGCCTCAATACCCTTGTTGTCGATACGACCACCGTTGATAGGCAGCTTGCTGTAACCCGACGAGGCAGACAGTTCGGGAAGGAAAAACTGGTCGGTGGTGCGGGTAGAGTAAAGGCTGACGTTAAGGTTTACCTTGTCCTGCCACAGGTTGGCCTGCAGACCCAGCTCCCATGCCTTGGTGCGCTCGGGCTTCAGGTTGTTGTTGGGATAGTAAGAGGTAGTAGAGGGCGCGGCGTTGGAGTAAGTGTAGCGGGTGAGCGCATAGAACTTCTCGGGTGTGTTACCCACCTCACTGTAGCTGCCACGGAGCTTGAGGAAGGAGAGCACCTTGCTCTTCAGACCAGGTATCATCTCGGTCAGGATGGCGCTCACACCGGCAGAGGGATAGAAGAAGCCTTTGTTGCGATACTGGGTGTTGCCGAGGAAAGAGTCCCAGTCGTTGCGGGCGGTGAGGTCGAGATAGACCATACTCTTATAGCCCACCTGGGCGGTGGCAAAGACACTCTGTACCTGGTGGTGGTAGTTGAGTGCGGGGTCGGCGTCCATGTGTGAGTTGGCGCGGTTTACGGCATTGAGGGTGAAGTTGTTGGCGACATTGAGGAAACCGCCGACATAGGTGTAGCTGGTCTCCACATCCTTGATAGAGGTACCGAGGTTGGCGGTGAGCGAGAAGTCACCGAAGTACTTGTCGATATTCAGGATGGCGTCGCCGTAGATTTGACGGGTGTTGTCGTTGGTGCGGTAATAGGCACCATACTCACCGGCGAAGAGGGGGTCGGTAGAGGCGGCATAGCGTTTCTCATAGATGCCAGAGGTCTTGTCCATCTTGGCACGGCCAGAGAGGGTGATGCCCTTGGCGATATCGAAGGTCAGACCAGCACTGAGGATAAAGCGGTCCTTGTGGTTTTCGGCGATGTCGCGGTTGATTTCCCAGTAGGGGTTCATCATGGAGAGTCCCTGGTTGCCGAAAGGCCAGTACTGGGTCTTGAAGTTGCGTTCGGGGTCGTACTGCTCAAAGGGAGTGTACTTGCGGATATCGTCGCCGGCGGGGAAGAGGTAGACGGGGACGATGGGGTTGAAGTAGAAACCCTGGGATATCATGTTCTGTTCCTTTACACTCATGTACATGGCGCTGAGGTCAAGGTGCAGACGGTCTTTGAGGAAGTCAGTGGTGTTGCGGACGGTAAAGTTGTAGCGCGACATCTCGTTGTTCTCCACGATACCCTCGGCATTGGTGGTAGAGGCAGAGACAAAAGTCTGGCTGTGCTCCGAACCTACAGAGAAGGTAACCGAGTTGCCCACGTTGTAACCTGTCTGGAAGAAGTCGAGCGGGTCGTAGCTTGAGGGAGTAGCCAGCTTGGAGCCCCAACTTGAGAAGGTGCCGTTGCCGGTCTGTCCGTAAGTGTTCTGGAACTCGGGAGTCACAAAGGGTGAGAAGAAGGAGGTGTTGTTGCTGTAGCTCACGCGCACCTTGCCCACAGTACCCTTCTTGGTGGTAATCATGACCACACCGTTGGCAGCGTCGCTACCATAGAGGGCAGAGGCGGCAGCACCGCTCAGCACCGAGATGCTCTCGATATCATCGGGGTTCACCATAGAGGCGGCGTCGCCGGTCTGGGCGTCACCGTGGTAGGCGTCGGTAGGTTGGTTGGCCTGGAGCGAAGGCATGGGAATACCGTCAATCACGTAGAGGGCGTTGTTGTTGCCGTTGATAGACTTGTTACCACGCATCACCACCTTGACACCACCACCGATACCGGCAGCACTGGCGTTGATTTCAACACCTGCCACCTTGCCGGCGAGGGCGTTCATGAAGTTGGCGTCCTTGACACCGGTGATATCCGAGTTCTTGAGTTGCTGCACATTATAGGTCAGTGCCTTCGACTCTTTCTTGATACCCAGGGCGGTAACGACCACCTCGTTCAGGGTCTTCTCGTCCTGAGAGATATTCACGGTCAGGTTGTCGCCTTTGGCGGTAACTGACTTGGGCTGGTAGCCGAGATACGACACCTCTATCTTGCTGCCTTCTTCGGCAGAGATGGTGAAGTTGCCGTCCAGGTCGGTCACCACGGCAGCGCCAGTGGCCTTGCTGCGTACGGTAGCGCCTATCACGGGCTCACCGTTCTCGTCGAGCACCTGACCCTTGACGGTCTTCTTGGGAGCCTGGGAGTCCTTGGCAGCGGGTTTGGCTTCACGCTTGAAGATGGTAATCATCTTGTGGTCTATCTTGAAGCCAAGATGAGAGCCCAAGACCTTAGTTAACACGTCGCGGACGGGTGTGGCATGGAAGGTGGCTGTCACCTTCTGGCTGGCGTTCACTTCGTCCACTTTGTAGATTACAGACATCTTGGTTTGGCGTTCCACTTCTTTCAATACGTTGCGGAGGCTCTCGTTACTGAACGTCTTGGTAACGGTCTGAGCACTCATGCTGAGCGCACTGAACATCAGTGTGACCAACAGGCAGATGCCGAGCAATTTGCTTTGCTTACTGTTCATAGCAGTTGGTTGTTTTTAGTTAGACAATTTAATATATAGGTTTTATTTTCAGTAGTGTTTAGTAGAGGTGTTTTGGTATTGGCGGGGCGGGGGGCAGTCGCCGATGGTAATCTCCTTTCCATCGCGACATACCTGCATGCTTGTGATGCTCTGGAGAGCGTCGAGCACATCGTCTATGGTCTCCTTGTTGCGCAGCGAGATGGCAAACTCCATCTTGCGCAGACGCTCAGAGGTGATAGTGATGTTTACAGCGTAGCGGCGGGAGAGCAGCTTGGCGAGGTCTTCGAGGCTAATCTCAGAGAATTCGGTCATGCCCTGTACCCACGCATGGTGGTCGGTGGTATAGCGGCTCTTGGAGAATTTACCGGTAATCACATTGAGGCTTACCATATCGCCGGGCTCCATCGTGAGGCGGTCGGCGCCGCGGTCTATCACCACCTTACCCTGCAAGAGGGTCGTGGTGATGTTCTTGTCATCATTGTAGGCAGAGATGTCAAAGCGGGTACCCTTGACCACCACGTCGTAGCCGCGGGTGTTTACCACAAACTCGGCGCCATCGCGCTTGGCGACCTCGAAATAGCCTTGTCCTTCGAGGACTACACGGCGGTTATTGTCACCGAAGCGGTTGGAATAGCGCAGCGAAGAGCCTGCGTTGAGCCATACCAGCGAGCCGTCGGGCAGAGAGAGGCGGGTCTTGCTGCCCATAGGTGCGGTGAGGGTGTAGTAGTGTTCGGGCTGAAGGCTGGTGGCATACCACCCGACAAAAGCCGAGCACAACATAAGCAGCACCACGGCAGCCGCTGCTGCCACACGCCACATTGGCCGGCGCTGCCGACGAGCCTCGGCGCCACACATCCAGTCACAGAAGCGTGTCCATGCGCTTTCGGTGACCATATCGAAGTGTGGACGCGACGCCCATTCGGCTTCCCAGCTGCGGAAAGTGGCAAGGGCCTCACTGTCCTGTGCGAGGTAATCGAACAGAGCTTTCTCATCTTCGGGGGAAATCTTTCCCTCGAAATACTTGTTGGCCAATGCCTTCATTTCACTTCCCATCAACATTTCTTAATATAACGTTAGTATTGGTTTCACTATTAGGATGGCGCCGGCGGTCTTTCCGAAGACGCCCGAGCACGTCATTACTGACATACTGTCACTATTGAAACAACCCGTAGACACTTTACCCGCCCTCGGAGATAACTTTTTTTCAAAAATATTTGCACTTTTCTGCTTAAACCCAAATCGGTCATTAGGATTTCTCTGTGTCGTACGGCAAAGAGAAATCCTTTAATTTTTCCCATATAGATAAGAATGATTGTCGTGTTTTTAGTGATCTAGCCAAATATAGGATGTGCTTGTCTTTTGTTTTTCCCAGATAGGCTGGCGTCGATATCAACTCGTATCGGATAGTCTTCAGAAATTTCTTCTTGTTGGAATTGATCAGCGCATGTCTGAACAACGACATAAAGTTATATGCCATAACAATGAAATTCCCACATGCCTCTGTTGCCCAGAAGTTATTTGTGACAAAGTCATCGATGGAGAAATCATTCTTCAATTCTTTTATCCTATTCTCAGAATCCGCTCTTCCGCGATATGAGTCATATACAATCTTGGCCGGCAGGTCAAGGTCTGTTACAAAGCAGCTGTATCGGTATTTTCCGAAATCCTGCTCATCCTCAAAAAGCTCCAGTTGCTTGATTTGCTTTCCTGCAGCTTTGGGGCGCTTGTCTATTTCTTGCCTGACCATCACAATGCGTCTAGGCTTCTCCCAACCGTTTGCCTGATAGATGGTTTCGGATATTTCCAATCCGTCTGTTAGCTCTATCCATTTGCGTTCATGGGTGAGACTGTACTTTATACGATTGTTGAAACGGCAGGCAATGATATAGTGTAACCCTTTCATTTCCAGATAGTCAAGTATTTCCTTCGCAAAGAAACCGCTATCCATGCGGACCAGCCCGACACGTTTGCCCTCAAGTTTTG
>NZ_NPJK01000054.1:0-2182 GCF_002251285.1 Prevotella sp. P5-64 | reverse complement strand
GCCCCCGCCCCAGCCGTCCGCAAGTCTGCCCCTGCCTGCGTCGTCCCAGCCCAACCTGTCGACACGCTCTATCGCCAGCTTATGGCAGAGACGGTGGTCGCCACCGCCAATCTGATGGACGATATGGCGCAGCAGCACGCCAACGCCCAGTTGCAGACCATCACCGCCCTTATCGTCGCCGGCGAGCTCAACTCGCTCGACATTTGCGCCGCCCTGGAAGAAGGGGCCGAGACGGTCGACGACCTGCTTGCCGAGAATGTCTAACCCATTAATATCTTAACAGTTATGAAACCTATTCATGCCCTTGTGATGAGCCTCGCGCTCTTCTTCGTTGCGCCAGCCCATGCGCAGCAGCCCATCGAGAAGTCATTTGCCCACCTGCGTAAGGCGGTCAAGATGGAAGTCTATCCCAACATCGTGCGCGACCCTGCCACCATGCAGGTCGAGGGTTCTGCCGAGGTCTACGAGTTTGTGGTCCGCGAGCGCAACCGCGCGCTTATTGACACCTTGAGAGAGGCTTTCCTCGCATCCTCCGCGACGGCTTACAAAGTCTTTTCTGCCAACGACCACAAGCACCAGCGCCGTCTCACCTACACCCCCGGCAACGCTGTCACCATAGGCCGCAATTATATCAACCATATCGCCGCGCTCTTTGTCGACGCCACGCGCCCGGGCTATCGCACAGCCTACTGCCTGGAGTGGTCGTTCCCCTATCAGGGTGAGATACGTGCCCGCTTCTCGCGCGTCTATGGCCCCAACCCCAAGTCGCGTCCCGTCGCGTCTCCCGCAGCCATCCCCTCACAGCCCGTCACCATCGACGATTGGCAGACGTTCGTCTCCAGCCTTCAGTCGGTGCTCGACAGCATCGCTTCGTCCAGCCCCATCCACGACGCTACCGCCTACCAGCAGGCTATAGCCGGTGTCGAGAGCCTTGCCCAGCGCTTCATGCGCCAGCATCCCATGCCGCCATGCCCGTCCTCGCCCGACTCCAGTGAGAAGCTCAATGCCGCTGTGCTCACCCATAGCCGCGACAGTGTCGAAGCAGCCCTCGTCAGCCTCGACTTCACCCCCGCCTGTCGCGCGTTGCTCGTCGATGTACTGCTCGATGCCGACAAGCAGATAGATATCCACCGTGTGGTCGCCGACGCCAATCTGCGCGACCCCGAAAAGATGATGCTCATTATGACCCAGGTCACCCGCCAGGCTATACGCCGATTAAGATGATGTCATAGTGCCGCCAGTGCCGCCCGATAGCGATTGGGCTGCATGGTCAGGGGGGCTTGCCTTCGGGGCAGGCACCCTTTTGAGGTAGACATCCACAAGGGCAGAAAGGCAAAAGCGGCTCCCCGCGGGCAGTCGCTTTTGCCTTTCGGTTTTCTGTCGCCACCGTCGCAGGCACCGTGGGCGTTTCTGCGATTTTAACAATGTTAAACCCAAATCGGTCATTAGGATTTCTCTGTGTCGTACGGCAAAGAGAAATCCTTTAATTTTTCCCATATAGATAAGAATGATTGTCGTGTTTTTAGTGATCTAGCCAAATATAGGATGTGCTTGTCTTTTGTTTTTCCCAGATAGGCTGGCGTCGATATCAACTCGTATCGGATAGTCTTCAGAAATTTCTTCTTGTTGGAATTGATCAGCGCATGTCTGAACAACGACATAAAGTTATATGCCATAACAATGAAATTCCCACATGCCTCTGTTGCCCAGAAGTTATTTGTGACAAAGTCATCGATGGAGAAATCATTCTTCAATTCTTTTATCCTATTCTCAGAATCCGCTCTTCCGCGATATGAGTCATATACAATCTTGGCCGGCAGGTCAAGGTCTGTTACAAAGCAGCTGTATCGGTATTTTCCGAAATCCTGCTCATCCTCAAAAAGCTCCAGTTGCTTGATTTGCTTTCCTGCAGCTTTGGGGCGCTTGTCTATTTCTTGCCTGACCATCACAATGCGTCTAGGCTTCTCCCAACCGTTTGCCTGATAGATGGTTTCGGATATTTCCAATCCGTCTGTTAGCTCTATCCATTTGCGTTCATGGGTGAGACTGTACTTTATACGATTGTTGAAACGGCAGGCAATGATATAGTGTAACCCTTTCATTTCCAGATAGTCAAGTATTTCCTTCGCAAAGAAACCGCTATCCATGCGGACCAGCCCGACACGTTTGCCCTCAAGTTTTG
>NZ_NPJK01000053.1:0-23453 GCF_002251285.1 Prevotella sp. P5-64 | reverse complement strand
CCACCTCCCCACCTCCTCTACCCATCTTCCCTCAACTTCCGCCCACCTCCCCATAGTCTCTTGTCACCTTCCCGCATCCTCTACCCACCTTTCGCCACTCCCTATCCACCTTCCTCCAGAAGCTGATGACCTCGGCATCTGTGGAGGGTACCTTGGCGAGCGTGGAGGGTGTCCCGGCGAGCGTGGAGGGTACCTCTGCGAGAGCCGTGATGACCTTCGCTGACGCCGCAGATTTTTCCGCCGCGAAAGAGGTCGTTTTCCGCCGCGATTTTTGCCACCGCGGCGCGTCGGAGAGTATTGTCAAAACATCTGGAGGTCAAAGTGAAACCGAGTTCGTGGCGTGCAATGCAGAAATCGTGATGTGCAATACAGAAATCGGGTCGTGCAACGCAGAAATCATGGTTTGCAACGACCGTTTCAGACCCTGAAATCAGTATGAAGTTCATCGCCGCGATTTTTGCCATGCCGACGGGGTAGGAGGAGGTCATCTCGCGCACCGCCGTCATGCCCTCGTTGCCTGTGCTGATAGTCGCCCAAGTGGGCTTTGTCATGGCGAGAAGCGCCGCAATCCTTAAAAAAATCAAAAAAACACCTATATAATAAGGTATAAGCGATTTTTTTGTCTACTTTTGCGCTTCAAATAACAAATATGATTTACTATGCACGAGAATTTGGTGATTGTAGAGAGCCCCGCAAAGGCTAAAACCATAGAGAAGTTTCTTGGCAAGGACTACAAGGTCATGTCAAGTTTCGGCCACATACGTGACCTGAAAAAGAAGACGCTCTCCATCAACGAGAAGACGATGGAGCCCGATTACGAGATACCTGAGGAGAAACGCAAGTTGGTGAGCGAGCTCAAGAAGCAGGTCAAGGAGGCACAGCGCGTGTGGTTGGCATCCGATGAAGACCGCGAGGGAGAGGCCATCAGTTGGCATCTGTGTGAGGTGTTGGGCCTGGACAAGGACAATACCAACCGCATCGTATTCCACGAGATTACCCCCAACGCCATCCTTGATGCCATCGAGCATCCCCGCCATCTCGACATGAACCTCGTCAATGCCCAGCAGGCACGCCGAGTGCTCGACCGACTCGTGGGATTCAAGCTCTCGCCCGTATTGTGGCGCAAGGTGAAGCCCGCATTGTCTGCCGGACGCGTGCAGAGCGTGGCTGTAAGACTCATCGTTGAGCGCGAGCGCGAGATACAGGCCTTCGTGAGCGAGCCCTACTATCGCGTGAGCGCCGTCTTCACCGTGCCCCAGGCCGAAGGCCACATCGCCGAGGTCAAAGCCGAGCTCGACAAGCGCTTTGCCACCCGCGAAGAGGCTGTAGCATTCCTGGAGCGCTGCCGCAAGGCCCAGTTTACCGTTGGTTCGGTAAGCAAGAAGCCGCTCAAGCGTATGCCCGCACCTCCCTTCACCACCTCTACGCTGCAGCAGGAGGCCGCCCGCAAGCTGGGATATACCGTGACCCAGACCATGATGGTGGCGCAGCATCTCTACGAGAACGGACGAATCACCTACATGCGTACCGACAGCGTAAACCTGTCCAAGCTCGCTCTGGCAGCCAGCCGCGACGCCATCACCCAGCTCTGGGGAGCCGAGTACAGCCACACCCGCAACTTCCACACCCACAGTAAGGGCGCGCAGGAAGCCCATGAGGCCATACGTCCTACCTATATATCGGAGCAGACCATCGAGGGCACCGTGCAGGAGCGCCGCCTCTACGACCTGATATGGAAACGCACCGTGGCATCGCAGATGGCTGAGTCGGAGATAGAGAAGACGGTAGTGACGATAGACATCGACGGACAGGAGGAGAAGTTCATCGCCGACGGCGAGGTGGTTACCTTCGACGGATTCCTCAAGGTATATCACGAGTCTACCGACGACGAGAACCAGGACAATGAAGGCGGCAACACTCTGCCCGCCCTCTCGGCCGGAGACCTTCTGGAACGCAAGACAATCACATCGACAGAGAAATATTCACAAGGCCCCGTGAGATATACCGAGGCCAGCCTGGTCAAGAAGCTCGAAGAACTGGGCATAGGACGACCCTCTACCTACGCGCCGACCATCTCTACCATCCAGCAGCGCGAGTATGTGGTCAAGGGAGACAAGGCGGGCGAAGAGCGGCAGTACGTGACCGACACGCTGAGCGCCAGCCGCATCGTATCGAAGACCCGCACCGAGGTGGCAGGCAAGGAGAAGGGCAAGCTGCTGCCCACCGACATCGGTACCGTGGTCAACGACTTCCTGATGGAGCACTTCCCCGAGATTATGGACTACAACTTCACCGCCAAGGTGGAGAGCCAGTTTGACCAGATAGCCGAAGGCCACGAAGAGTGGACCAGTATGATGCACAACTTCGACCACGACTTCGAGCCCACCGTGCGCAAGGTGATGAACGCCCGCTCGGAGCATAAGGCAGGTGAGCGCGAACTGGGTGTAGACCCTCTTTCCCATCGTCCGGTATTCGTCAAGATAGGACGCTTTGGCCCTGTAGTGCAGATAGGCAGCGCCGACGACGAGGTGAAGCCACGCTTTGCGCAGCTGCCGTCGGGCAAGAGCATCGAGACCATCACCCTCGACGAGGCTCTCGAGCTGTTCCGTCTGCCCCGCAATATCGGCGAGTACGAAGGAGACATCGTCACCATCGGCTCAGGTCGTTTCGGTCCCTACGTTCAGCATGACGGCAAGTATGTATCACTGCCTAAAGAGATGGATCCGATGACAGTAACGCTCGCCGATGCCATCAAGCTCATCGCCGAGAAGCGCGAGCAGGAGCGCCAGCGCCACATCAAGTCGTTTGAAGAAGATTCCACGATGCAGGTGCTCAATGGCCGCTTCGGTCCCTATATCACCTGCGACGGCAAAAACTATCGTCTGCCGAAGAGCCTGCATGAGCGCGCCGCCCAACTTACCTACGCCGAGTGCAAGGAAATCGTAGACAAAGCCCCCGAACCCAAAGCTCGCCGCAAGAAATGACCCCCACGCGTATTATTCTTATAGGATATATGGGCGCGGGCAAGACCACGCTTGGCAATGCGCTTGCCCGCGACATGGGGATGAGGTTCTACGACCTCGACTGGTATATCGAGAGCCGTATGCACCACACCGTCAAGGAAATCTTTGACGAGCGCGGCGAGGAAGGGTTCCGCCGCATCGAGCACAATATGCTCCACGAGGTGGCAGAGTTTGAGGACGTCATCATCAGTTGTGGTGGCGGCACTCCCTGCTTCTTCGACAACATGGACTACCTCAACCGCCAGGGCGCAACGGTCTATCTCAAGGCGTCGCCAGACGTGCTGTACAAGCATCTGAGCATGGGACACACCGTGAGACCATTGCTGCTCAACAAAACGCCCGAAGAGGTGCGCCAGTACATAACCCGCCAGCTCGCCGAGCGCGAACCCTACTACACCAAAGCCCAATATACCATCGACGTAAGCGTCATGGACGATTTTAAGAAGATACATTTTACCACCCAACAACTAAAAAACGAACTTGGAATATGAAGAAATGGAGCATCGAAGACTCTCGCGAGATGTATAACATCAAAGGCTGGGGAGCTTCTTACTTTGACATCAACGAGGAAGGCAACGTCAGCGTCTCTCCCTGTAAGGATGAAGCCCAGATAGACTTGCGCGAGATTGTAGATGAGCTGTCGCTGCGCGACGTGACGCCCCCGCTGCTGCTCAGATTCCCCGATATCCTCGACAACCGTATCGAGAAGACCGCCAACTGCTTCAAGCGGGCGGCAGAGGAGTATGAGTACAAGGCACAGAACTTTATTATCTATCCCATCAAGGTCAACCAGATGCAGCCGGTGGTCGAGGAAATCATCTCGCACGGCCGCAAGTTCAATCTGGGACTTGAGGCGGGTTCCAAGCCCGAGCTCCACGCCGTGATAGCCGTGCAGTGCCAGAGCGACTCGCTCATCATCTGCAACGGATACAAGGACCAGAGCTACATCGAGTTGGCTCTGCTGGCCCAGAAGATGGGAAAGCGCATCTTTATCGTTGTCGAGAAACTCAACGAGCTTGACATCATCGCCCGCGCAGCCAAGAAGCTCAACGTGAAGCCTAACCTGGGCATACGCATCAAGCTCGCATCGAGCGGTTCGGGCAAATGGGCCGAGAGCGGAGGCGATGCGTCGAAGTTCGGACTTACCAGTTCGGAGCTCCTCGACGCCCTGCGCATCCTTGATGAGAAGGGTCTGCACGACAGCCTTCGTCTTATCCACTTCCACATTGGCAGCCAGATTACCAAGATACGACGTATACAGACCGCGCTGCGTGAGGCGGCTCAGTTCTACATCAACCTCCACAAGATGGGGTACAACGTGGACTTCGTCGACTGTGGCGGCGGACTGGGAGTGGACTACGACGGCACCCGCTCGGCCAACAGCGAGAGCTCGGTCAACTACTCTATCCAGGAGTATGTCAACGACTGTGTCTATACCTTCGTCGACGCAGCCAACAAGAACGACATAGCCCATCCCAACATCATCACCGAGAGCGGCCGGTCGCTGACGGCACACCACTCGGTACTGGTTATCGACGTGCTCGAGACCGCCAGCCTGCCCGAGATGCCCGAGGAGTTTGAGGCCAAGGACTCCGACCACCAGTTGGTCAAGGACCTCTACGAGATATGGGACAACCTCAACTCCAAGAATATGCTCGAAGACTGGCACGATGCCGAGCAGATACGCGACGAGGCCCTCGAGCTCTTCTCTCATGGCATCGTAGACCTCAAGACCCGTGCCGAGATTGAGAGCATGTACTGGAGCGTATGCCATGAAATCAATACGCTCTCCAAGCAGATGAAGCACGTGCCCGAAGAGCTGCGCAATATCGACAAGCTGCTCGCCGACAAGTATTTCTGCAACTTCTCGCTGTTCCAGAGCCTCCCCGACTCGTGGGCCATCGACCAGCTGTTCCCCATAATGCCCATTCAGCGCCTTACCGAACGGCCTACGCGCAACGCAACCCTGCAGGATATCACCTGCGACTCGGATGGCAAGATAGCCAACTTTGTCAAGGAGGGCCACCTCTCTCATGTGCTGCCCCTTCATGCCTTGCGCCGCAACGAGCCTTACTACCTCGGCGTCTTCCTTGTGGGTGCCTATCAGGAGATACTCGGCGACATGCACAATCTCTTTGGCGACACCAACGCCGTGCACGTCAGCGTCAAGGACGGCCACTACCACATCGACCAGATTATCGATGGCGAGACCGTCGAGGAGGTGCTCGACTACGTGCAGTACAACCCGAAGAAGCTGGTGCGCCAGCTCGAGATTTGGGTGACCAAGAGCGTCAAGAACGGTAAAATCTCGCTCGAGGAGGGCAAGGAGTTCCTGTCCAACTATCGCTCTGGACTTTATGGATATACCTATCTGGAATAAATGATGAAAGACAACAAAACAACAATAACGGTGGTCAAGGTCGGCGGTGCCGTGGTCGAAGACGCCACGGCGCTCAGCCGTCTGCTCACCGACTTTGCCGCCATCCCGGGCCGCAAGATTCTGGTGCATGGCGGCGGGCGTCGCGCTACCAAGGTGGCAGAGGCGCTGGGCATCGAGACGACTATGGTGGGCGGCCGACGCATCACCGACGCAGCCATGCTCGAAGTGGTCACGATGGTCTATGGCGGACTGGTCAACAAGAATATCGTGGCTGGACTGCAAGCCATAGGCGTCAATGCCATCGGCCTCACCGGCGCCGATGCCAATATCATCCGTGCCCATAAGCGTCCGGTCAAGGATGGCGTCGACTATGGCTTCGTAGGCGATGTCGATGCTGCCGACGGTCAGATGATAGCCCGGCTGGTCGAGTCGGGAGTCACCCCAGTGGTGGCGCCACTCACCCACGACGGTCAAGGCCATATCCTCAATACCAATGCCGACACCATCGCCAAGACGGTGGCTTGCGCGGTGGCCCGCGACTACGAGGTCACGCTCATCTACGCCTTCGAGAAGCGCGGCGTGCTGAGCAACCCCGCCGACGACAACAGCGTGATACCCACCATCACCCGCGCCGACTTCGATAGATACGTGGCCGATGGCGTGATAGCCGGCGGCATGATTCCCAAGGTAGAGAATGCGCTCGCAGCCATCGACGAGGGCGTCGCCAGGGTGGTCATCACCCAAGCCGATGCCATCGACGGCCAACAGGGAACAATTATCCGTTAAGTGTTAAAATCGAAAAAATATCCCTACAACTGTAACTTTAGTTTCCAACAAACGTCTTATTAATAGAGCAACGATGAAGATTATCAGTTTTCGCGACGATATACTCCCCCTGAAGAATATGCTTTTCAGAGTGGCGCTCCGCATTACGCTTGACAAGGCCGAAGCAGAGGATATCGTGCAGGAAACGATGATTAAGGTGTGGAACAGGCGCGACACGTGGAGCGAGATAGAGTCTATAGAGGCTTTCTGTACTACCATCTGCAAGAACCTTGCGTTGGATTACATACGAAAGAGCTCCCACCTCAGCGATTCCACCCCCGATTTGCCGGAAGACAAGGCCGACAGCGCGTCGACTCCCGATGAGAGAGCGGCGCAAAGCGACAGAGTCGAGCTGGTTCATCGCCTGGTCAATGCTCTTCCCGACAAGCAGCGTATGTGTATGCAGCTGCGCGATTTTGAAGGGAAAACGTACAAGGAAATTGCTCGCATGATGGAGATAAGCGAGGAACAGGTCAAGGTGAATATCTTCCGAGCCCGCCAGACCATCAAGCAGAAATTTAATGATTTTGACAATTATGGACTATAACTATATCAAACAATTGCTGGAGCGCTACTGGGCGTGTGAGACTACGGTCGAAGAAGAAAGCATTCTCAAGGCTTTCTTCAGTCAGAAGTCTGTACCTGCCGAGCTGGCCAAGTACCAGGCACTCTTCGTCTACGAGGCCACTGAGCCCAAGACCGACGTGCTGGGCGACGATTTCGACGCCCGTATGCTCGCCATGACCGAAGAGCCCAAGCAGGTCAAGGCCCGCGTCATTACTATGACCCAGCGGTTGAGACCTCTCTTCAAGGCAGCTGCCGTGGTGGCCATCATCCTCACGTTGAGCAACGCCTTCCAGATGTCGTTTGACAACAATGGTCCTGTTATCGGCAGAGGAGCCACCAACTACAACCGCATCCAGCAGATGCACTCGGTGGCAAGAGCCGACTCGGCTGTGCTCGACACTATGCCGCAGTCCAACGTGCAGCCTTCCGAGGTCTGTACGACGCCGATTATGAAAAGATAATTTCTATGCTTTCTCTATAAAATCATGTTTAGTAAAACAAAAGAATGAAACTGTGAAGTTTCTATTTTCTCTCAAATTTTTCATAACATACTAACGTAGAAAAGGGATGCCGCTCACTGAGTGGCATCCCTTGTTTATTTGGGTTACTCGCAGGGTGGGCCTTTACAGACACACCTTGCGGGTTACGGTACCTCTATTGGTATAAACGCTCACGACATATACTCCATGGGGCAGGCTGTTCAGGTCGGCCTGGTTTGCCTTTCCGCTCCATACGGTGGCTCCGGCGGTCGAGGCTACGCTCAGCCTTACCACGCTGACGCCCTCGGCGGTGCTTACGCTTACCACGCCCTCGCGGCAGCTTATGGTTGCTCCCGCAGCCGAAGCCTCTGTTGTGATTTCATCCACTCCTGTGGCATCCACCACGCTTATTTCGCGGTAGTAGTTGGCCAGTCCGTCGGCACCCACATACGAGCCGCTCTCCGACTTATACTCCACCATAGGCATATAGGTGCCTACAGCCACGGTGGGGGTGTAGTTGAAGTTGAAGGTCACGTCATCACCGGCTTTTCCGTTGCTGATGCGCTTCATCAATACGAGTTCGCCGCCGGTATTGGTAAACTGGCGCAGACGCAGATAGACATAGTTGGAATAGTCTTTATTAAGGTGTACCACCAGTTGGCCGGCAGATTTCTTGCCGGGCGAGAGCACGTTGTCGAGCTTCATGCTCTTCACCTTAATCGCCAGTTCGCTGTTGGGGGCGATGGTGACAGTGGTCTTCACTTCGGGCTGGGCGATGGTGAGCGCCTTGCCGTTCTCGCCGACGGCTGTCACAGCGAGTGTATAGGTGCCGGCGTCGATGTTGAGATAGCGTCCCAGTGTGAAGGTCTTCTCTTCGCCCTGTTTGAAGGTATAGTCGGTCTGACGCAGCACGTAGCTATGCTCGGGGTCATTGACATCCTGCAGACGGGTTACCACGCCAGCCTTGCCCGCAGCGCCGAAGTTGCGCACCACAAAGCCCAGCATGAGCATATCGCCCTGCTTCAGGGTTTGGGCAGCGTCGTTTGTGGTCCATTCCATGCGCTGGGTGACGCCCAGGATGGGGTCTGAGGTCTTGTCGAGCACCTCTACCTCGGTGCGGCCTACGGCGCTGTCGTCAAAGGGATATGCCTCGTAGCCCTCGGCATAGGCTGTGACGGTGTAGCTGCCCGGTGTGGCAGTCTCTGGCAGAGCCACGAGCACCGAGGCGTTATAGTCGCTCTCCTCGTATACGCTTGCCGAAATCTTGCCGGTGATTACCTCCTCGGGGTTGGCTTTCGAGGTCATCGCCACCACCACCGATTTCAGTTGCATATCATCGCCGCCGTTGTGCAGCTTCACTCTGAAGAGCGCAGCTCCGCCGGCGTGTATCTCGTTGTTGCATGTGATTGGGGCGAGCAGTTTTACGCGTGGTGTCACGGCGTGAACCTCTCCCAGCACCACCTTGCCGCCCTCTACGGTCATGTCTACATATCTGGGGAATCCCGTATAGTGGCGCACCACCTGCCATGTCTTGGCGCCTTTGGCCTTGTAGGCAAAGCGGATTTCGTATGCGCCGTCAGCCAGTCCGTCGGCTGTGGCGGTGATGTCGCGCATGGTCACATAGGCTGTTCCCGACTTGCTGCCAGCATAGCCTTTCACGTTGAGGCTTTCCTCCTTGAGCACCTTCTTGATGACGCCGTTCTGGGTGATGACAGCTGCCAGAGCACCGTCGAAGTCGTCGGTATCGAGGTTTTCGAGGATGGTCATCAGGCTGAACGAGTTGCCGCCATAGGGAGTGATAGAGAGTCTCACGCTGCCATAGAGGGGCAGCTCCACATCGCCTTCGCTCTCGGTGGCAGGCTGTATGCCCGTCACCATCTCCTGGTCGCGGTTGTAGCCACCGCTTCCACCGCCTTCGCCCAAGTCCGAGGGGTTCAGACGGTTTACGAGGAAGTAGCCGTTGCTGTCGCCATACCATCCCCAGTTGATGTGCACATAGCCGTTGTCATCATATCCGTCGCAGACAAAGGCGTGGCCACCCTGTCCGGCATCACTCGCACCGCCGTAGTAGACGGGGCGTCCGGCGTCCAGCTCAGCCTTGATGATATTCATCCACTCGGTGGTGCCGTAGTAGCTGCGCTTGCGCAGGGTGACGTGCTTGTCGTAGCCGAAATAGTTCTTCAGCGCGCCGGGCACCATCATGGGCGAGGCGCCACTGCCAGCCTTCTCGTATTCCATCTCTACAGCCACGCCGAAGTGGGCTGCCAGCTTAGCCACAGCGTCGCGCTGGGCGATAGAGAATATGCCGTTGCGCTTGTAGTAAGCCAGCATGTTGTCCCAGTCATAGGTGGTCTCGCCGAAGTTGGCAGAGAGTTCTATACCCTTAACGGTGCAGGTCTTCTCGCCTGTTCCGCGGGTGGGATATTTGTAGTAGCGCATAATCTGCGTAGCTGCCGTAGCCACACAGCCTGTGTAGTAGTGCACGGTCTTGCCTCCGTCGCTATAGGTGGGACACATGTCGTTGAAGGGTGCGTCCTGACCCCAGCGTATGTTGTCGAGTAGCGGAGCCACCACCACTTTGGCGCCGGCGCGTGCCGGGGTGTCGGCAGCCAGCGAGTCGTTGTGCCAGTAGGCTTCCACGTAGCGGGCGTAGAGTTCCATCCACGAGCGCAGGCTTGCAGGTGCGCCGTCGAGGGTGAAGCGGCCGCGGTCGGCATAGGCTATGACATTGGCAAAGCGGTCCTCGCCCGAGACGATGACAAAGCCCTCGTCATCGCCGGCATTGAACACGTAGTAGGGTTGTATCTCCTTGGCACCCGACTTTGCCACAGCCATGTGGCGCAGCACAGTCTTGGCAGAGGCGTTGGGGCGCTGTGTGATGAAGCTGCGTGCCATCTGCTCTGCCTGGGCTTGGGTGACGGGATTGGCCATCATGTGGCCCACGGTCACTGCTATGAGCAGGAAAAGAATGGATAATCTGCGTATCATTGGGATTAAATTTGAAAAAGGCAGTCCGTGCCTCTATGGGCGTGCGGACTACCTTTATTATTTATAGGGGGTTATTAAAGTGCCAGTTTGAATGACTTGTTGGCGGCGCGAACCACTACCACCTGGCGCTGGGCCACGCTCAGAGTGTTGGCGCCAGCCTTGCCATAGGTCTGGGCAATCAGACGGCCGGTGAGGTCGTACACGGCTATGCGGCCGGCTGTGGCGAGGCTTACGCTGATGGTGCCGTTGTCGGCCTTGACCACTACGTCGCCCTGGTTGTCCACGTTGTCGATGCCTACCGAACCACTCAGACTCACCTCTATCTTGTTGGACTCGTTAGAGTACAGGTCGGCCAGCTCGCCGTCTACTACGGTCAGACCGATGGCGTTCACGGTATAGCTGTATACGGTGTTGTCCTCGGGCGAGTCGATGGTGAAGTCGTAGTAGGTATCTTCGGTCTCGTTGACGCTTATCGCAGTGGTCACCTTAGCACCGGCGGGCATCTTCTGCTCCACGTTGATGGCGTCGAAGAATATCTTGTTGGTGGTGCTGCCGTTCTCGTACGAGAACATGATGTACGATGTGGCTGCGCCCTTGGTAAACTCTACCTTGTAGTCGGCAAATCCCTTGTTGGTGGTCACGGTCTTGCTCTCCAGAGGTGTGCCCTCAAATCCGTCGACATTGGGGTCGGTGTCATAGAGACTCACGGTGACCTTGCTGCCTGAGGTGTAGTGGCCATAGGCGCCCTCTGCCATGTTGAAGTTCACGGTGCAAGCGCCGTTGTCGGCTGTGAGGTCCAGTTTGGGTGTGGTCAGCGAACTTGTCTTGCTATAGGGCGACAGTACCATGTATCCCGAAGCCAGGGCAAAGTCTACTGCACTCCATCCGGGGGTCTTGGTATAGCTGTCAAAATCGCTCAGCAGTCCGAACTCCACTTTCTCCAGCGAGCCCATGGTCACCTTGGCAAAGTCATCGTCCAGCACCTTGACCGTGGTGGCAGCCTGCAGCGTCTTGGTCTTGGTCAGGTTCACGGCATATCTCTTCGCCTCAGCCACAGCCTCCCAGTTGGCTCTGAAGGAGGTGGCTGTCACGCCTGTGGCAGCGATGGCCTTGGGGGCGTCGATGCTCTTGAGCACGCGGATGACCTCGATTTCGTCAGAGTAGTCCGATACGTTGCCATTCTTGTTGCGGCCGCGCACGGTGTAGTAGTAGGTCTTGCTGGCGTCCAGTCCTTCCACCTTCTTCTCTACGGTGCTGGCGTAAGCAGACACTACCTTTACCACCTCGTCCTTGAGCACATACTCCTTGGAACCATTGTCGGCCTTGGAGTAGACATCGAGCAGATAGTCTTTATTGGTACGGTCGTGGGCCCACTTGGCGGTGAAGGACACGCCGTCGGCCTGTGAGGGCAGCTCGGGCACGGGTACAGCCACAATAGTGGGGCTGGTGACTGCCTTGATTTCGTCGATGAAGAAGCCTTCGAGCAGCGGGGTAATCTTTAATCTCGAGCTGGATGACACAGATCCTACATATAATGTCACGTCATGCCACTTGTTGTCGTTGAAGACCACCTGATTTTTGAAAGAGTAGCCCACAGCGAAGGTAATGGCTTCTCCGTAGTCGGCTGCGGCACGCACACGGGCTGTAATCTTAAGCACCTGGGTAGATACTGCTTTCTTCAGATTGCCAGTCTCGAGAGCTCCCGAACCGGCAACCTTGAGTTTGCCGCCGGCTTCATAGACCTTGGAACTGCTGCCGCTCCAACCCAGTTTATAGAGCTTGCCGCTGTAGCCGCCGATGTCGGTAGTGGCGGGAGCGTCTTCGCTACCCTCGGTGAAGGAGTCGAAGTTCTCGTCGATTACCACGGTCACATTGTCGTCCTGGCCCGATGCCGGAACTGCAAAGGCAAATGCTGAAAGGAGCATTGCCATCATGAGTAGTTTTTTTGTCATATCGTTCTGTTTTAGATTTGTTTCTTTCCTCATTATCCGTAAGTTTGCCCTCTCCGGGCAGTCTCTTTTCACTGTGGTGATGCCGAAGATGGCAGGAATTATCATTTTTGGTGGCGCAAAGGTAACAAAATATTACAAAATAACCATGTATTTACTCCAGAAATATCACTTTACTGCCTGTTTTTCTGACATTTGTCATGATTTTCGGTGATTTTTGTTAGCTTCGTGTTCGCTTTTGCCGTCTTTATGATTGTCGGTGCTGCCGCCGAGGGCATCTCGGCGGTCGTCGGGATGGTCACGAGGGTCGCCGCCACGCCCTCGGCGACAGCCGCCATGGCTTCGGGAGTAAGAATTGAGGGGGATAACGTAAAAATAGGCGCCAAAGCCGCCTGTTTCTGCGATTTTATTGTTACTTTTGCCCCAAATGTCGGGGGCGCAGGTCCGCTCTCCGTTGCGGCATTGCCGTGCAGCCATGCAGCAAGCGCCTCTGACCATGAAGACTCTAATGGCATGAACCAGAAGATATACAACCTGGAGGATTTTGCCACCCAATATCATCTCAGCGATATATTTGGTGCCTATGCCGCCCACTTGGCTGTCACAGCCGGGGAGGGCGCGACGCTCGTCGAAATGATGGCCGAGCACACGCTCTTCACCAAGCTGCTGCTGGTGGAGCGGGGCAGCTGCCGGCTCGTCGACGCCGACGGCGAGGGGCCCGATGCGGTTCTCTCTCGGGCTTCGCTCCTGGTGGTGTCGGTCCGCGACACGGCGCAGCTGCGCGATGTGTCGCCCGACTTCGAAGCCGAGTGCGTGCTGGTCGACGAGTCGTTTGCGCCGCACGCCTCCCACTACCGCCTCACCGACGAGAAATACAAGAGCATGCAGGATATCTTCCACTTCATGCGCGATATCGTGCGCCACCAGCACATCAACAAGATAGAGATGATACAGAGCATGGTCAACGTGCTGCGCCTCATCATCGACGAGTTGCCCTACACGCAGCGCTCTATCTCCCACGACTTGGGGCATAAGAAGGCGGTCTACGAAGTGTTCCTCCACCATCTTTATCGCAACTTCCGCAAGGAACGCCAGATACGTTTCTATGCCGACAAGCTCAATCTGTCTGCCCCTTATCTCTCCCGGCTGGTCAAGGAGATAAGCGGCTCTACCATCAATGACCACGTCACCTCGCTGCTCTACAAGGAAATCTGCAATATGCTTACCCAGACCGACATGACCATGGGCGAGATAGCCGACCACTTGAACTTCAGCGACCAGAGTGCCCTCACCAACTTCTTCAAGCAGCGCTCGGGCATGACGCCCATAGCCTATCGCAACCGATAGACCCTCGATGGCTCCCTGCGAGTCATCGCTGTGCCCGCCGCAGCCATCCTGAAACAAAACAAGCCTGCAAGCCTAACCCCGAGAGAATGAGGGGTGTCGGCCTGCAGGCTCTTTACATACATATATATTGGGATTACATTACTTCAGCGTAAACTTGTGCGACTGGAGCATCTCCTTGGGGTCGAGGGCTTTGTCCAGCTCTTCCTTGGTCATAAGTCCCTTCTCGATAACGATGTCATAGACCGAGCGGCCGGTATCGTGGGCTTCCTTGGCTACCATCGAACTCTTCTTGTAGCCGATGATGGGGTTCAGGGCGGTCACGATGCCAATGCTGTTCTTGACCATCTCGTAGCAGTGTTCCTTGTTGACGGTGATACCGAGGATGCACTCTTCGGTAAGGGTCTCGATGACATTCCTCAGCCAAGTGAGGCTCTCGAAGAGGCTCTCTGTGATGATAGGCTCCATCACGTTGAGCTCCAGCTGGCCGGCTTCGGCGGCAAAGCTCACGGTGGTGTCGTTGCCGATGACCTTGAAGCAGACCTGGTTGGTTACCTCGGGGATGACGGGGTTCACCTTGCCGGGCATGATGGATGAACCGGGAGCCTTGGGAGGCAGGTTGATTTCGTTGAGACCGCAGCGGGGACCTGAAGCCATGAGTCGCAGGTCGTTGCAGATTTTAGAGAGCTTGATGGCAAGACGCTTTAGCGCTGACGAATAGCTCACATAGGCGCCGGTATCGGGCGTAGCCTCTACGAGGTCACTGGCCGAGATGAAATTCTCACCGGTGAGCTTGCTCAGATTGGCTGCGCAGAGCTTGGCAAAGCCAGGCACGGCGTTGAGACCGGTACCGATGGCAGTACCGCCCATGTTGATTTCGTGCAGCAGTTTCACGTTGCGCTCCAGGTTGAGGATTTCCTCTTCCAGGTTGTTGGCGTAGGCCTTGAACTCCTGACCCACAGTCATAGGCACGGCGTCCTGCAGCTGTGTGCGACCCATCTTGATGGTGTCGGTGTACTCTTCGCCCTTGTAGCGGAAGGCGCTGATGAGTCCGGTCAATGCCTTGACCAGATGGAGGTTCATGCGGATAAGCGCAAGGCGTATACTGGTGGGGTAGACGTCATTGGTACTCTGGCCACAGTTGCAGTGGTCGTTGGGAGATACATACTGGTAGTCGCCTTTCTGACGGCCAAGAATTTCGAGTGCACGGTTGGCTATCACCTCGTTGGCATTCATGTTGACCGATGTACCGGCACCGCCTTGCACCATGTCGATGGGGAAGTTCTCATGCCACTTGCCGTCGATAATCTCACGGCAGGCTTCGGCCATGGCGCCCGAGATTTCGTCGTTGATGACTCCGAGCGAGTGGTTGGTCTGTGCGGCAGCCAGCTTGACGTACGCGATGGCGATGATAAAGTCTGGATAGTCACACATAGTCTTGCGCGAGATGTGGTAATTGTTGATACCGCGCTGTGTCTGCACTCCATAGAGGGCGTCGGCGGGAACGTTGAGTTCGCCCAAGAGGTCGGCCTCTACTCTGAATTTCTTTTCGTCTGTCATAATATAAATGGTTATATTGTTTGTATTCGTGTCTGTGATGGGTGTAACCATCATCTTGGTATTTACTGGGGCAAAGTTACGCCTATTTGTTCATATTCCTTTTATAAAAAACGAACCTTTATTTGTAAAAAACTATCCCTTGCCGGTTTTTCTTTGGTTTCAGGCAGTTTGGCAGTGGCCGTCACGGTGCTACATGAACTGGATGATGAGATAGCCCACGCCGATGGATACCACGGTGGTGATGATGCCGGGCAGCTGGAAAGAGTGGTTAATCACAAATCGCCCTATACGCGTCGAGCCGGTACGGTCGAAGTTGATGGCAGCGACGGTGGTGGGGTAGTTGGGCAGGAAGAAGTAGCCGTTGACCGCCGGAAACATCGCGATGAGCGCCAGTGGCGGGATGCCGAGGCCTATGCCCAAAGGGTAGAGGGTGCGCACGGTGGCAGCCTGGGAGAAGAGCATGATAGACATGATGAAGAGGGCTATGGCGAAGAGGAAGGGATAGAGGGTGACGATGGTGGCAATGTGGTCTTTGAAGAAGGCGAGGTTGCCGTTGAAGAAGGTGTCACCCATCCAGGCTATGCCGAAGATGGCGACCAGGGCACACATGCCCGCGTCGAAGACATTGCCCTTGACGGCGGTCTGCACGCTGGCTCTGCTCACGGTGAGGATGAGCGCGGCGGTCGACATCATCACGATCTCGATGGTCTCGGGCATGGTGACGCGGTGCAGCTCGCCATCTATCATGAACGCGGGCCGCATGGTGGGGATGCTGCCAAAGAGCACCACCAGCACTACGCCTGTGAGAAACGCCAGCACGGCATACTTGGCCTTGGGGTCGGGGTTCTTGTTCATCTCGTCTATCAGACGGAGGTCCTGCTCGGGCCGTATCAGCCCCTGGCGCACGCGCTCGCAGTAGATTTCGTCTTCGTGCAGCTCTTTGCCTATGCGGTTCTGTACCCATGCAGCCACGATGATGGCCACCAGCGAGGCGGGGATGCAGACCATGAGGATGTGCTTCAACTCGATGCCCGCGCCGCCCAACAGGTCGGTGCTGATGACGGCTGCGGTGGCTGCCGATACGGGGCTGCCGGTGATGCCGAGCGAGGCGGCTATGGTGGCGACGCTCAGCGGCCGCTCGGGGCGTATCTTGGAGTTGGTGGCAATCTCAGAGATGATGGGCAGGAGGGAGTAGCAGGTGTGGGCGGTGCCTGCCACGAGGCAGAAGAGCCACGTGGTGAGTGGGCCGAGGTAGGTGATGTGGGTGGGGTGGCGGCGCAGAAACCTGGCGGCGAGTCCTACGAGATAGTCCAGACCTCCGGCGGCTTGCAGGGTGGCTGCCGCCGTGATTACCGACACGATGATGAGCATCACGTCGATGGGCAGATGGCCGGGCTTGAGTCCGAAGATGAAGACGAGGATGAACACACCTACCATGCCATAGATGCCGAGTCCTATGCCGCCCGTGCGGGCGCCCTTGAATATCAGTGCCAGTACGATGGCAAACTGTAGGAGTATGATAGCTGTCGCCATGATGATTAGGTTCTCTGTTTTTAGGTTTGAGGTCGATGATGTGCCTTTGCCGTAGATTGTGGCGGGCATCAAGTGCAAATATACGCCATTTTCTTCAGACTCTGCCTATAAATTCATGATTATTGTTGGCCGCGGGCAAAAGATTTTTCGCGTGGGGCGGGGCTGCATCCATACGACAATGCCGCCGAAGTCCGCCGCCGACCATGCTGCGTGGCTCTATGTCATGTCTGGTCGGGTGCGGCGCTTCGGCGGCATCGTGTCTATGTGTTCCCCTCCGGCGGTGGGCCGGAGGGTGGGGGTGCTACTTGCCGGCAGGGGTGCAGAGCAGGCGTACGCCGCCCAGCAGACCTGCGGGGAGAGGCTTCGACGAAGCTCTGAAGGCATTGTTGTAGGATGCCCATGCGTAGCGTTTCTTCTTGTCGGGCTGCTTGTCGCCTATGACGCGGTTGGCCCACAGGTTGGTGACGCGCACCTCGAGCTTGTTGCCCTTCTTCTTGAGTGCGGGCGTGATGTCGATGGCGTAGGGCGCCTTCCAGAGTATTCCCAGCATCTGGCCGTTGAGGTAAACCTCTGCCATGCAGCCCACTCCGCCCAGGTCGAGGCGGTAGGTGGCGCGCTTGTTATATCCCTTGACGTCAAAGTCACGGGTATAGACAGCCGTGCCTGAGAAGTAGCGTATCTGGGCATCATCGCTCTCGGTGAGCGAGCGCAGGGTGGGCATCTCGATGCTCTCGGGAGTGTCCTGCACACCACCGAAGTAGACGTGCCAGTCGTTGTCGAGCGTCATCACTTCCTGTTCCTCGGCGTGGGAGATGGCCAGATGCTTCTCGTCGGTAGGTCCGGTGAAGACGATGAACAGTGCACCGTAGGGGTCGAGGTCGAGGTCGATGCTGGTACGGCCGTCAGCCATGGTATAGCCCACGGGCTTGATGGAGGCGTTCTCTGCGTTCCAGAGCATGGGCTTCTTGCCGGTCACGTTGAATGAGGCAGTGATGCGCTTGGGCTGGTCTATCGCGTTGGCTACCCAGTAGATTTCCGAGTCTGCCGTGCGGCGGTGCATCCAGCGTATGCTGTCGGGTGTAGCCTTGTCCTTGTCGGCTGCCACGAAGCTGAAGTCTGGAGCCACGCCCGTCTTGGCGAGTGCCTCTTCCATCGACAGGTTTTCCATCACGTTGGCGCGGTTGCCGTCCCATATCTCTGCCACCAGGCGGTGCCACTCGGCGTCGTTGCCCTTGAGGTTGGGCTGTATGGTTGGGCGCTTGCCGCATATGGGGGCGCCAGCCTTGGCGAGGCGGGCTATCGCCTTGAGCTCGTCGACGGTCATCCGTGTCACCTGTCGGTCTATTACCAGCAGTCGATAGCTCATTCCTGCCTTGGTAGTGAGCTTCTGTCCATCGTAGCCGAACACGTCCATGAGCGCGCCGGGGTTCACGTAGTCGAAGTTATAGCCACGGGGAATGGCGGGATGGTTGTGGGCGAAGCGGCCGGTGACGCTGTTGTCGCCGCCATAGTAGTAGGCGATGTCTGCCACGTATTTGCCCTGCTGCATCATGTAGCTGGAGCGGCCGAGATAGTCGGTCCATGGGCGGGCTTGCTCTGCCCAGGTCTCGTGGCGGTTGAACCACTGGCCGTAGATGGCTAAAGCGAGTCCGGGCTTGCGGTCGTCGACGGGCTGATGGGCGCTCTCGTGGATGATGAAGCGGTTCAGACCGCACGACATCATGTAGTCGGCGATGGGCTTGAGGTTGCCGGGATAGAAGGTATAGCACATCTCGTGGCGGCCGTCGGCGGTGAACGACTCGCCAGCCACATACTTCTTGCCATAGATGTGGGCGGTAGAGGAGGTCTCGCGCAGGTCGCACTCATACATGCTCAGGTCGGCGCGCTTCTCTGCCCACATGGCGCCCATAGGGATGTCGCCTTTCGCCTTGACGCTGATACCGTCGGCGAGCATCTGGCGTCCGTTCTCGTGCGACTCGATATAGATTTTCATGCCATGACGGTGGGCGGCATCAGCCACCTCGGCGTAGAGCGACTCGTCCATGAGTTCGCCGATGGTCTGGCGATAGTCGTAGAGGAACTGCTCGCTCTGCTCCACGCTTCCCACGATGACGCCGGTAAGCACGGGCAGCCAGGGATAGATGCTATAGCCGCGCCGACGCTCAAACTGTGCCGGCATCTGCAGGGTCCATGTGGCTTTGCCGGGCTCGTAGCTGTCGATGAGCAGATACTGGATGCCGCGCTTGCCGATGTTGCCGCCAGAGGCGTCGCGATAGAGGTCTATATAGTGCTCGATATACTTGTGCACAGCCTCGCGGTCCATCTTGTCGACCTCCAGACCCGTGGCTTCGGGCGAGGCAGGGCCGTTGCGCGAACCGAAGAGCGACGTACCGAAGCGGTAGATGACCCAGTTGCCACGTGGGGCGTTCCAGGTGAGGCGTCCGTCGGCGTCGACCTTGTCGGTGAGCACCACCACATCGCCTGCAGCCGACACGTCGCTGTCGGGGCGTGATGGGTACTGGTCGAGGTCGCCGAAGGAGGTAAATCCAGCCTTCTCCTCGGCAAAGTTGATGCGGCTGGTGGTGTAGAGGTTATACTCCATCAGGTTGACATACTCGCCCTGCTTGTCTTTCTGCGGCAGCTGGCATACCACGCGGAAGCAGCGTGCCGTGGTGGGAGACAGGTCGATGGTCTGCTGGAACGTACCGCTCTGCGGGATGTCGCATACCTTGGTGAATGTCTTGCCGTCGTTGCTCGTCTCCAAGCGGTAGTACAGCGGTGCCGACCAGCTGTTCCAGGTACTGCGGTTGTTGCCGTCCGAGAGCGACAGCGCCTTGATGGTTACGGGCTTCTCAAAGGTGTACTGTGCCCAGATGTTGCCCTCGGCGTCGGGTTCCACGCGGGTACCCTTGCTGTAGTCGCCGTCGGTGAGTTGTGCCACCGTGGGCTCACCCTTGCTCACCGTGATGGTGGGGTTGAGAGAGGCTATATCGATGTCGGTATCGGGCATACGCACTGCCACGATGCCTATCTGCTGACTGAAGGTTTCAGGGCTGTTGGTGTTTTCTACGTTCTGGAAGTGTCCGGTGGTGGTGTAGATACCGGGGAGATTGACGGTGAGTTTCTTGCCACCCTTTACCCTCACCGCGCGCCACGTGATCTTCTTCATGGCATCGTGGGGAGTGACCCAGGGACCGCCCGTGTTGCTCCAGCCTGGCGAGCTGGGGATGGCCATCGTCATGCCCAGCGAGTCGGCAATGTGCACGGCGTAGCGGAAGCAATCTTTCCACTCGGGCGTCATGTACGTGATGCGGTGGGGCACTATCTGCGGCGTGTTCAGACCGGCATCGAAGACATGGATACCGGCTATTCCGGCGCGGTGCATCCACTCCAGGTCTTTCTTGATGCCATACTTGGAGATATTGCCGTTCATCCAGTGCCACCACACACGAGGTCTCGCCTCTTGGGGCGGGTTGGCAAACTGCTGTTGCAGGTCGCTCTGTGCCATGCTGCCTGTAGCTGTGGTCAGGGCCATGGCGAGTAAGATGGTTCTGATATTTTTCATGTTTATATCTGATTGTTGTTGATTATGCGTTTCACTCCCTCGCGGATAGAGGTGAGCCCGAAGTCGTCGGGGTGTATCTCGTCGGGGGCGAGCCAGAGGGTCTCGGCGGCGTCGTCGCCGGCAGCGAGCGTCGAGATGTCGTCTACGCGACAGCGGAAGAAGAGGTCGAGCGTGGGGATGTCGATGCCGCTGTAGAGATAGCGGTTGGGCTGGCTGAAGAGGTAGTCCATGGCGGTCACGGTGAGCCCCGTTTCCTCCTTTACCTCGCGCGCCACGCCAGTTTCTACCGTCTCGCCCATGTCGGCAAAGCCTCCTGGCAGGTCGAGCGTGCCTTTGGCGGGCTCGCAGCGACGGCGCACCACGAGCAGCCTGCCACGCTCGTCGTAGATGAGCGCCACATAGGCTGCGCTGGCATTGACAAAGTATTCGAAGCCACAGTTGTGGCAGCGCATACTCTTCGCTGAGTCGGGTTGGAGACTGCCTCCACACACGGGGCAATGCTTGAATCGTGTAAGTATATCCATCGCAGTTGACAAGTTAATATGCAATATTACGAAAAAAACGCCGATGACGCCGCTCTTTTATCATAAAACATAGTTGTAAATCAAAAAAAAGCGACCCGTGGTTCACACCAGAGGTCGCTCATCGGTTGATGATGTTTTTATGAATGCTTAAAGTTCTCGTTATATCATAGAGCGCAGGCTGGAGGTTATGTCCCGGCAGCCCGTGGTCTTATAACAGTTTCTTGATTTCGGCGTCGATGTCGCTTACCTGCTCTCCGCGCTTGTAGAGATTGTTGTTGCGGTCTATCAGGAAGAACGACGGAATGCCCATGATGTTGTAGGTGCGGGCAGAGGTGCCGGCTTCGTCGCGCACGCTTATCCAGGGCAGCGCTGCAGTCTGTGTCTTCCAGAAGTGCTCATTGGGGTCGAGCGAAATCTGGTAGATTTCCAGACCCTGGCCATGATACTTGTTGTAGAGGTCACGCATCATCATGATGCGCTTGGTGCTCTGCTCGCTGGCGAAGACATGGAAGTCGAGCAGCACCACCTTGCCCTTGAGGTCGGTGAGACGGCGGGTCACACCCTTGTTGTCGGTGAGGGCGAGGTCTATGAGTCCAGCCACCTGCACCTTGCTGGCGTCAATCTGGCTGGCAACCTGCTCGTTGCGCACGATGCGCTGGTCCTTCATACTCTCGATGGCAATATTGTGGAGATTGGTGCCGCGCTCAGCATTGGGGTGGAAGGTGTCCCAGCTGGTAGCTACGGCAGCATAGACCTTGATGTCGTCGCTGTTGAGACGAGGGTTGAAGATGAGCGCCTGACGGTTGCCCAGCACATAGGTCTGGAAGAGCGCGAAGTAGGCATAGCTCTTCATCGGCTCCTTGTAGATATAGTTGAGCTTCACATCTTCCTTGTAAGCGGCGAGCACTCTGGCCACAGCCACTTCCACGCTGTCTACGCCCAAGGCGGGGTTGGCGACGAGGGCATTGATGGTGCGCTGCAGCTGCAGCTGCTTCTGGGCAAGTTCACGTATCTTCACGCAGTTCTCCGAACCTTCGACCTCGTATTCGGCCGACATGGTGGGGTAGGAGGCGTTGAACTTGACGGTCTCGGTAGAGTCGATGGCGACATTGATAATCTGGCCGGCTATACGCAGACGGTAGAACTCGGGGGCATCGGTGGCGTCGGCCTTGAAGTCGAAGGCACCGTCTTCGCCTAACTTGACAGAGTCGAGGACTACAGGTCCGTTGAGGCTGAGGTTCTCAAAATAGAGCGTGGAGTCCTTGGCGTCCTTGATGTTGCCATTGACCTCAAACTTCTTGTTGCCACAGGCCGACAGCGCGAGCACAGCCACGCCCACGGCCATGAAAGACATGATTTTGGATATCTTCATTTCAGTCTTGTTTACTTTTTCCACTACAAAGGTAGTGCAAACCGAGTGAAATACAAAACTAAATTGCATTTTTTTTGGTCATTGCCCCCAACCAGCCCGTTCTGTCGGCTCCCGTGGAGGGCTTGCCTGGCGGTCGTGGAGGGGCGGTAGGCGGTCGTGGAGGGGCGGTAGGCTCGGCAGAAAGCGGGTTGCCAGTCGTGGAGTGTGCCGCCGCCGGCGTGGGGGCCATCATGGCGGGCTCGTAACATAAGGTACGTGGGCTCGTGCCTTTTGTTACGCGGCTTCGTGCCTTGCGTCACGAGCGTACGTACCTTATGTTACGAGCCGCCAGCGGTGGTCACGGCAGTCGTGATGACGGTCTCCGATCTCGCCGAAGCCATTGGCAGCGAGCTGAATACGCGCAGTACTGCGCCCAAGGTCGAGGGGCGCGTGGCAGAGATGGAATAAGAGAGGGGGAGGCGATTATGCCATGGCGATGAGCCATAGCAGGAGCAGCGCGGAGGCTCTGCCCGTTTTGAAATGGGTGCGGAAAACGGCAAGCGCCTTGGTGATGTGCTTCTCGACCACCTTGACCGAGATGCCCAGCTGGTCGGCTATCTCGCGGTTCTTGAGTCCTTCAAAGCGGCTCATGGTGAAAATCTCGCGGCAGCGCGGCGACAATTCTTCCATGACCTGCTCTATCTGTCGGGTCAGTTCGTTGTAGAGCGTGTCGCTGTCGGTGGTGCCCTTCATGTCGGTGCTGTAGAGCTCTTCTGCCCCGGGTATCTTGCTGAGCGAGCCTGCCTCGTAGCCGTTGACCATCGTCTGGTGCTTGAGGTAGTTCAGACAGCCGTTGCGCACCATGGTGAAGAGCAGAGATGAAATGGAGATGAACGTGATGCTGTCTCGGCGTTCCCACAGGTGGATGAAACAGTTCTGCAGGATGTCTTCCAAGTCGTCGCTATCGCTCACAAAGCGGTTGGCATAATTGCGCAGACGAGGGTAGTACGTCTTGAAGACATACTCGAAAGCATCGGCGTCGCCGTTCTGTATTCCCTCAAAGAGTTCGCTTTGTTCCTTATAGAAACGCATGGTTTTTACACTTTTTTATTCAGTCACCACGGGCGTGCTACACCTTATTATATATTATATAGATGGCTCCGGCGACCGCTTGCATCACGATTGACGGTGCAAAAGTATGAATTTAACCCAAATCGGTCATTAGAAAAAGTTTCTTGTCATTTTCTAATGACCGCCATTAGAAAAACAGCTTTGTATATGCTTGATTTATAAATATTTACTAACTTTACCACGAAAAAAAGAATATACTCCGATGCGAAACTGTGACATAAAGTTTGTAAATAA
>NZ_NPJK01000052.1:0-858 GCF_002251285.1 Prevotella sp. P5-64 | reverse complement strand
ATTCCGAACAGAGAAGTTAAGCCCACTTGCGCCGATGGTACTGCAATGCAATGCGGGAGAGTAGGTAGCCGCCCTTTTTCACGAAGAGCCTTGGTCACGACAGTGACTGAGGCTCTTTTCGTTGGTATATGTGTCATTTTTGGCAAAGAAGAAGATGATTGTTGGTAACCATCCTAAACCTGGCATAGCAAGAAAAAAGACGGTCACTTATCCTGAACTCAGGTTAATAGAGCCAATTCGGCTCACCCGATAAACCATGGGGATACTTCTTTGGTTCTATAGATTATTTATACCTTTGTACCATGAATAATCAAGAACTCTTATCATTGGCACAGTTAATTCTGCCATCAGAGATACTTTCAAGTTTTGAAGTAGTACGTGTAGAAGAAGAGGCATCCCTTATTCGCATCTATCTTGACGAATCGGTTAAGGCTGAATATAAAGAGAATACAGAGATTGAATCCAAAGGGTTCTGTGACGCCGCAACTATACGTGACTTCCCAATACGCGACAAAGGCGTTGATTTAATTGTCAGAAGACGCAGATGGTATGACAAGCAGAATAATCGATACTTCTCCGACTCTTATAACCTAAAGGCAGAAGGAACCCGCTACTCAAAAGAGTTTGCGGCTTTTTTAAAAGGAGTGTATGGAGACAATTCCTACGACCTCCCGTTCGCTTGACCGCTATTATCACATAAACCCAAATCGGTCATTAGAAAAAGTTTCTTGTCATTTTCTAATGACCGCCATTAGAAAAACAGCTTTGTATATGCTTGATTTATAAATATTTACTAACTTTACCACGAAAAAAAGAATATACTCCGATGCGAAACTGTGACATAAAGTTTGTAAATAA
>NZ_NPJK01000051.1:0-1341 GCF_002251285.1 Prevotella sp. P5-64 | reverse complement strand
TTGAACGATTCTGCCGATGCATTGGTAAGCCTTTCCTCAAAATAGTTGATGATGGTATCGTTGTGGTTCTCAAAGGTTTCAATAACCTTGTTGAAACCTTCATACCCGAAATCTTCGACATCATTGTACCATCTGGCAAGGTTAAGCCTTGCCACTCCTGGCTGGGTTTTCTTGTTGAAAATGTCCACAAGACTGAGGTAGAGACCATACGCCTTCTTGAGTTTGGGAAACATCTGAAAGAGAATTTCGGCCCTTGTCTGCTGTTGGGCATTCCATTTCGATTTGTGCATGAGAATCATATGTCGGCTGCGTGCCATAATCTGCGGCCTGGTTTCACCGTTGGCCATACGTTCTGGTACCCATTCCCCTATAAGTTCCTTCTCGGCCCTCGTATGTGCCGCCTTACGTTTTGCCCTATGCTCTTTTATGGCCTTGTTCTCCTCCGCAAGCACATCCCATCGTAAGGCTATTCTCATCTGGTCAATGGCCTCGGTCATAAGTCGTTGCACATGGAAACGGTCATTTATCAGCTTGGCATTAGGGAACGCAGTCCTCACTGTCAGCATCATGGCAGAAGACAAATCTGTGGTCACGGTCCTTACACGGCAGCGCAGTTCACGTGGGACTTTCTTCAATATTGCCGACACTGTATCCGAAGCTACACCACGAACCATTGCAGCCAGCGCTCCCTTGCCGCCGTGGGCTGCCTTGTCCGTCAGGATAGTGTAGACCTCACCGTTGGAAAGACAGGTCTCGTCAAGACTCATGTCCTCACCGAAATTGTCTGGAAACAGCATGTACTCCTCTGCATGGTCCAATTGTTCCCAGTTGCGATAGTCACTGATTTTCTCCTTGTACTGTTTGCGCAGCGTCTGACCGTTGAGACCGTTGCGGGCCGCAAGCGTCGAGATGCTTACGGGAGTAGACTCAATCTCCCTCTTTTAAAAAAGAAACGAACTCTGCATTCAATCGAGTTTCGTCAAACTCGGACAAGTCCCATTCGTAGCTGAAGATCTCGCCGGTGTCCTTGTCCAACCATTTGCGTTTGCGTACATGAAGATACGTAGCACGGCCACGGATGGGAAAATCCTGGATGACGTGATAGTCACCAAAGCCGTGGGATATCACATTGCCGTACTTCTTGTCCTCACGCATCTGAACCTTCTTCTCGTCAAGATAAATGTCAAAGCGGCTATCGGTCTTATCAAAACTTACAACATCGAAGTTGTCTATAAGCACATCCGGAAGAATGGCGCGTAGTAGCTTGGTCTGTTCCATATGGCAAAGGTACGACTTTATTCCTAACATACGGTGTTACCAACCGGAAAAATCCGCAGACCC
>NZ_NPJK01000050.1:0-3897 GCF_002251285.1 Prevotella sp. P5-64 | reverse complement strand
ACCACTTTGCATAACATGCTCTTCAAAATGGCATTTCTCAAGCATTTTGAAGAACAGGGAAAGACCACCAAAAGGTGTTATTTCCTTATTTACAAACTTTATGTCACAGTTTCGCATCGGAGTATATCCTTTTTTTCGTGGTAAAGTTAGTAAATATTTATAAATCAAGCATATACAAAGCTGTTTTTCTAATGGCGGTCATTAGAAAATGACAAGAAACTTTTTCTAATGACCGATTTGGGTTAATAATCAAGTTCAACGTCTTTGCCAAACGGCGCAAGCGCCAGCCCAGCCATCTTGAAATGCTGCTTGCCCCAAGGGATGCCAATAATGGTAATATAAAGGAACAATCCGAAAATTGCGTGCATTAGCCAGGCAAAGATACCTCCACACATGAACCAAATGAAATTCATAAAAACGCGGAGGCAACCTGTGGGGCTTTCCGTGGGAATGACTCTGGCACCAAACGGCCAAAGGCAGAGCAGCCCAAGTTTGTACGTCTGCATCGCGAAAGGGATGCCAATGATAGTAATGGCCAAAGCCAGACTACCCGTAAAATAGCCAAAGGCTGCCTCAAGGCCGCCACACAACAACCATACAATGTTAGCAAACGTTTTCATATTCCTATTTATTTCAGTTATTAAGTTAATGGACGCATCCCCAACCCTGCCGCCTGAATAAGATATGCAGAGCGAAGCACGATGAGACAACAGATTGCTGGTGATAATCACCAAGGGCAAAGATACGGCTTTTTTGAATATTACACACAACTTCTGCATACTTTTTGATGCTCAGAAGGAAAAAACAGCACATCAGAGGTAACCGCAAATGCAGAAATAATCACGCTCCTGACAACAACTATCCACAGGGATATGGACGGGCAAACAGCATGAGGAAAATCGGCCAGGCCGACATCAAACAACCTGCATCCTTGGTTGCCAAAACATCCCAAACAGGCATGCTGCAAAGGATCATACAATAGTCTGGGCATAATAGATAGCATCATACTATAAAGAACAATCAGTTGAATCTATTCTACAATCTCCCTCTGACGAAAGATGGTCATTTGGAACTGAATCTTGACTACATTTACAAGTCTTCGAATGATGACCAGGCTGTCAAAACCTCTAATAAAGATAAAGCAAATAAGTTGGATTATTAATACGACGGAAATTATAATGTCTATCTATGTATCAGCAAATTACAACTACCGCATAGAGGAGAATGTAAACTTCTATCTGAAGATGAATTATACAAGCAAGACTGAAGATGCGGGTTGCAGACAATACCCGTCATTGTGCGCCAGCGCTGGCATTACTTTCTGTTTCCCGGACAAGACATTACAGCTGAATATAGCTTGTCATGACTTGTTCCGTAAAGAGTACTCTGATTGGGAAGTCAGGTACTACAACATCAACAACAAACAAAAGAACAATGTGGACTCGCGATTCTGTTCTATCTACTTGAAATACAATATCAACAAAATGCCACGTAAGAATAAAGTCAAGGATGTGGATAATGTATTGAACAGATTATAGGCATACGCGACCATTTTCCTACACACCAACAAACCGTAATCATTATTTCGCGAGCCTACCCCAGCCAGTCTGTAAAGATAAGTATACAGTCGTACACCTTATCCAGGAATCTCCCTATCCGTTGCTTAATGCCTTTCCAATATATTCCCTTCATATTAATAAGACTATTTCTGTTATCTATACTCAAGCAAATCTTTTGGTACACCATAACAATTTGAATGAACTATAGATTCATCTATAACTTTACGTAGCTCTTCATGAATGCCGCTTGTTATTATTTCGTCAATTCTATTCTCGCTTACTATCATAAATCATAATCTATATACAATAAATATCGTATCACTGCAAAATTACTTTCTTTTTTTGACTAAAACAAAGGTTTTCAGATATATATATGGTAACAAGCCGAAACAAGCCGTATTGCTTTGAATGGTTACGCATATCTAACGCATCGAAGTGAATGGTATGTGTGGACAGGTCCGGAAAGTGGGTCTGGAACCGGCTAATGGTGACGTGTAAATATTTGTGGTAAAGTCTCGCACGATCATGAAGTAGCTCCATTGGGAACGTGGAGGTTATGTGATGTACTACAAACGTTTGGAGCAGGGCCGTTTCCATCCTCGCATATCATAGAGGCGATGGACGAAAAGGCGGCCAAGATAGAGGCAATGGCCAAAGAGATAGAGGCCGAAAACCGCAAACGCTGGGCACGCGCAAAGAGAACTCCGTCGCGTCCCTTGAGCTACCGTTACGCAGGACTTGAGGAACACACAACCGTCATGATGCCCGAAGGTGTGGCTGCAGGCGAGTGCGATACCATGGGCAAGGATGTTTCCCGCATACTCCATCGCGAACCGGCCAAGGTATGGGTTGAAATCATAAAGCGTCCCTTATTGCGCATGAAACCCGACAAGGATTCGCCCAATCCGCGCATATACCAGGCAAGGCCCCTCATGCGGTCATCGGCAGCAACCATTTCGGCGCCGACATGCTCACGCAGATAGTGATAAACAAATACCGATACCATCTGCCCGAATACCGCCAGGTCAGGCAGTATGCCGAACTCGGACTGAAACTCCCCACCTCCACGCTGAACGGCTGGGTGCATGCCGTGGCCTCCAGACTGGAACCTGTTTACGAGGCTTTGCGCGACGATGTCCGTAACAGTGATTATCTACAGATAGACGAGACCCCGTGGCGCATAGCCGATTCTCCAGGCAAGAGCCGCAAGGGATATGCGTGGCAGTTTCTCGACAACCGCCCGCAGAGCCACGATCTCTATTTCCTTTATATGAACGGCTCGCGTGCGGGGACAGTCCCACGTGCAGAGCTGCGCGATTTCCGTGGTGCGCTACAGACCGACGGATATGGTGTATATGATTATTTTGAGTTGCTGGACAATGTGACCCTTCTGGGTTGCATGGCTCACGTGCGCCGTAAATTCACCGACGCCCAGGCATCATATCCCGAACTGGCCGTGCGGGCGGTAAAATGGCTGGATCTGCTCTATGACCTCGAGGCAAACCTGAAGGCAAAAGGCGCCACGTATGAGGAAATAGCCGCCGAGCGTCAGGCCAAGGCATTGCCGATAATAATGCCATAGAAAAATGGATGGAGAGCGAACACACGAAATGCACCCCATCCGACCCCATGGGCAAGGCGCTCGACTACGCCTATAAGTTATGGCCCCGCCTGCGTCGCTATGCTCTTGATAGCCGTTACCATATTGACAACAATTCCGTGGAGCGCAACCAGCGTCCGTCAGTGATGGGCTGCAAGAACTACCTGTTAAGCAAAAGCGATAGCGGAACCGTTGACAACGCCATCATCTATTCGCTGATAGAGAGCTGCGAAATCGTAGGTGTCAATTCACTTCAATGGCTCACCCATGTGTTGCAGTCGCTCCACGACGACACCACGGCCGAACAGATAACACAAATGCTTCCTTAGAACTACAGAAAAACTCGCGAATAGAACTTCGCGAGTTTTTTTATTCAAAGCAATACGGCTTGTTTCGGATGGTTACATCACTCCCATGCGCATACCAGTCAGATGCTGCACCATAACTATACGGTTGTCCTCATTCAAATTGAACATAACTATTTTTGAGGACAAAGGTAAACAGAATTGAAGAAATGGAAAAGGCTGCTTGCTTCGGATGGTTACGCTTGTTTCGGATGGTTACGTTACTCTTCTTCTTTGCCCAAATATGACACATGTACCAACGAAAAAAGCCTCAGTCACTGTCGTGACCAAGGCTCTTCGTGAAAAAGGGCGGCTACCTACTCTCCCGCATTGCATTGCAGTACCATCGGCGCAAGTGGGCTTAACTTCTCTGTTCGGAATGGGAAGAGGTGGG